>JBAPMW010000533.1:0-5598 GCA_049278815.1 Hyphomicrobiaceae bacterium | reverse complement strand
AAGGGGAAAGCGTGAGAGAGTGGCGTGTCATTGGCAAGGTCTCCGGTAAGGGCTGAAGTCCGCGACCCTCGCGGCCTTTCGGCGATCCTCTTGCCGGAGACGGGGACGGAGCAGCACCGCGGCCCCTCTGTGGGCCGCGGCCGGAACGCAGTGAAGGACCCGAGCACGGTTTTTTTGTCTCGCGAGGAAGGGCCGCGCCGAAGGCGCGGACAGGGGAAAAAAGCCGCGCGCAGGGTTGCGCCCTGTCTCCGGCTCTGGCCCGATCGCCGCTAAAAAGGCCGCGGTCGCGGCTGCCCGTGCCGGACAGGCGGGATGACCACCCTTCCTCACCGCGTGCGGCGGTTTGAGGCTGAGCCGATGTCAGAATGCGCGGGCCTGGCGGAGCTACCTATTGGAATGGCGGCATGCGACGGGAGATTTCGGCGGTGCAGCGATTCCGGCAGCTTTCTAAGGGACTTGAGACGCGGTCAGCGCGTTGACCCTACTCCCGTCCTTGACCCGTATTTGCCGTCCTGGCCCGGTAGCTCAGTTGGAGCGCAGCATGACCCGGGCAACAGAGTGAGCCGCTTATCCGTTTGCGCACGACCATGGACGCGCGGGACCTCATCCGAGATTGATCTTCTCGAATCTGAACGAACTCCTTCGAGCCCCTCTCGCGCAGTCGCTTACGGACTTACTCCACCGAGGAGACGATCCGACCGTCCACGACTTCCACTACCCGGTCGCATCGCTCGGCCAAGTTCATATTGTGGGTGACTATGAGGAATGTCGTCCTGCTCGTCTGATTGACGTGGCGCATCATCTCGAAAACGCTTTCTGCCGACTTTGTGTCGAGATTGCCCGTCGGCTCATCCGCGAGAATGAGCGCCGGCTTCATGGCGAGTGCGCGTGCGATGGCCACGCGCTGCTGCTGGCCTCCCGACATGTTGTTCGCGAGGTTGTCCTTCCATGGCAGCAGGCCGACCTCGGCGAGAAGAGCCGCGGCCCGCTCGCGTATCTCCTCGCTTGGAAAGACGTTGTCGACCAGCATCGGCATCATCACGTTCTCGAGCGCGGTGAACGCGGAGATCAGGTAATGGTACTGGAACACGAACCCGATGCTTTGGCCCCTGAGTTTGGTGATGGCCGCATCGTCCAGCCTGGCGGTGTCGTGGCCTTCGATGAACAGCCGGCCTTTCGTCGGGCGGTCCAGGAGCCCGATGATGTTGAGCAGCGTGCTCTTGCCCGATCCTGAAGGGCCAATCAGGGCGACAAGGGCGCCGCGTTCAAGGATCAGGTCGATGTCGCGCAGGACCTCCACCTCGACCGGAGTCCCAACGTTATAGGACTTGCACACCTTCTCGAGACGCAGGACCTCGTCAGCCACGGATCGCCACCACGGGATCAAGGCGCGCGGCGCGCAGCGCCGGCACGGCCGCCGCGGCGACGCCGGTGACCGCGGCAAGGAGCACCGCGATCACGAACAGCGAGGGTTGCAGGATGAGCGGAAAGAGCTCCTTGCCGTCCGGCTGGCGCAACCAGGCGTGCCAAAATGCCAGTGCCAATCCACCGGTCGCCGCACCTATGATCGACCCGGCGAGGCCGAGCAGCCCTCCCTGCAGCAGGAAGACGCGCAGGATCTGGCCCTGGGTGGCGCCCATGGCACGCAGGATGCCGATGTCCTTGGCGCGCTGGATGACGGAGACCACGAGCACGCTGGCGATGCCGAAGGCGACGGACATGCCGACGAACACGCGGATGAGCGTGTTCGAGTTCTGCTGGGCATTGACCGCCGTGAAGAACTGGGCGTTTGTTTTGATCCAGCTGTCCGCCTCCACCGCGGTGGCCGCCTGCACCGACTGGGCGATGGATTCAGCCGCGTAGATGTCATTGACGGTGAGGTCGATCGTCGTCACCCCGCCCAGGAGATTGAGCAAGGCCTGCGCCGTTCTCAGCGCGACGAAGGTGGATCGCTCGTTGGCTCCCTTGCTGCCCAGATCGAAGATGCCCCGAACGGTCAGGATACGCGAAGCCCCGGTTCCCGAGGAGACGTTGACCTTCTCTCCGACCGTGACGCCGAGATCCTTGGCGAGCTCTGTGCCGACAAGAATGTCGTCGGACAGAACGCGCGGCTTGCCGAGCACGATGTAGTCGGGGATGCGCACGATCTTGAAGTAGGTTTCGGGATCGATGCCGTTGAGGGTGATGGAGCGCCTGGCGTCGCCGCGCAAGGCCAGCGCCGAGCCGTTCATGGTTGGTGATACGCCCGTAATCTCGGGCCAGGTGGTGAGCTGGTCCCTGATCGTCTGCCACTGGTCGATGGAGCGGATGCGCTGCACCGGACGCTGGATGACGCCAGCGACAACCTGGGTCGGGGATGAGCGCCGCAATGGCCGTGCGACCTCGTCCGGAGGGATCAGCTGGATGTGCGGCTGGGAGGTGAGCACCCGCCTCAGGAAATTCGCCTGCAGGCTGGCCAGCATTGCCGACATGAACACGATGACGGCGACGCCGATGGCGACGGCGGTGATGATGAACAGGGTCTGCATGCGGCCTTCCTTGAGGAAGCGCAATGCGGTGATCCATTCGAATGGCGCCCAGCGGTTCATGGCGTTCGTGCCGGCGCAACATAGGCGCGGACCAACCCTCCTTCCTTGACAGGCGCGCTGGCTGGAAGAACCAGGTCACCGTCCTCCAGGCCATCGAGGACCTCGGCTTTGCCGGCGCTGACCAGGCCAACCGTCACGGGTTGCCGCTTGGCACGTCCGTCCTCGGCTTTCAGAGCCCAGGTTTTGCCGGTCGAGATGCCGCGAATGCATTCTGCGGGGACGATCAATGCATTCGGATGGCGGGCAGTCTCGATGTCGACGGATACCGTCATGTCCTGGCGCAGATAGGCAGGAGGATGAGGCATGTCGAGCTTGACCTGGACGGAAGCGCGCTGCAGGTCGATCCCGGGGTTGATGTAGGCGATCCGGGCCTCGAAGGTCTCCTTGGGGAATGCATCGGCCGACGCAAGCGCGCGTTGTCCAATCGCGATGAGCCCGAGGTTCTTCTCGTCGATCTGCACGACAAGCTGGGCATTCCCCGTCGGTGAGAGCTTCATCAATACATTCGAGGGCTGCACGACGTTGCCCCGCTCAACATCCCGCGAGATCAGAACGCCGCCGCGAGGAGCTTTGATCACGGTATAGCTCAGGCGCGACTTGGCGCTGGCGAGGGCGGCATGAGCCTGGTTCAGCAGGGTATGGGCTATCACATAGTCGCTGCCGCCGGGACTGTTGGTATGGACTTGAAGCTCCGCGCTGCGCACCTGCGCGCGCGCGATGTTCAGTCCCCTGGTTGCATCGTCGAGCGTTGCCCGCGTCGCTATCCCCGACTTGGCGAGCTGGGAGGCGCGATCGTAGACGGCCTGGGCGTTGGTGAGGGTTGCCTGTGCCTGGCGAAGGGTCTCCTGTGCCGAGGGGAGCAGCACCTCACGCATCTGACGGATGCGCGCTTCAGCCTGGGCAGCAGCCCCTTCCGCCTGGACCAACGCCGCCCTAGCCTCCCGATCGTCAAGTACGATGAGGGTATCGCCGGCCTTGACCGTCTGTCCTTCGTCCACCGGTATGTCAGCGACCACCCCCGTAATCTGGCTTCCGACATTGACCCGGAACGGTGCTTCAACATGCCCGCTGGCAACCACGTTCTGCACGAAGTCCGCGCGCACCACCGGATCTGCAATCACGCGTGGGCCAAGCGCGATCGGGGTGCCGAAGTAAAGCAGTGCGGCAACAGCTGCGATAATTGCCGGAGCACGTATCAGCCACTTCCAAGCCGCTGTTCGCATCCTTTCAAGCAGTGGCGGCCCATCCCTGGTACGATGTCCGAGCGGGGCCGAAGGCCCTTTATCGGTCCTGCGTTTCGGCTGGTCGAGCATTCCTGACCTTGTGTGGCCGGCTCCACGGACGGGTTCGCCCTCAACCAATCAACGCCCTCTCGTTCGGGACGGTTGCAGGCAGGCACGCCTTGGGTAGCGCTTGGCCGGCCGAGGCGAAATTCTCGACAAGTTCCGCGCTTGCTGATGCGGCCCAGTTTCAGGTGCGACGAACTTGTGACTCTTGGCTCACCGATGGTCGAAAAGAGGTCGTCACCCCGCATATCCGGGGGGGGGCCACGCGGCACCATCACCTTGGCCAGCTTGCGGCCCATGACGAAACCGGCGAACACGCACATCTCCCACACCTTGAAGCAGACGCGCGCGGTAGTTTCGCGGATGGGGAAGCGCACACTGCCCGATGAAGGCGGCGACCTCGATGGCGCCCTCCTCGCGCTCCATGGTCTCCACCCGACGTGCGCGCAAGCCAGGTGCTGCTCGGGCACGCCAAGCCTGACACGGCGGCGCGCTGGCCGACGGCAAGTTCTTGGCACGACCCGGACGAGTTCGGCGGTGCAGCGATTCCGGCAGCTATCCAAGGGACTTGCTCCGTGCCCGAGAAGTCATCTACGCCTTGCGGGGAACGAAGCGCGCGGTGTCCTGGCCAGTGAGCTGGGCGGCAACGTCGTCGAGAACGCGCAACGACCCGAGGGCGCACAGGTCCACGTTGTAATCCTTCCCGCGCGGCAACAGGAGAAACGCTTCGATCTCGGCCGCGCGGGCGCGGGCCATCAGCCGCGTTGCGGCACGGCGGCCCGCGAGATCATTGTCGGCAGCAACATAGAGGCGGCGCAGCGACGGGGGAAGAAGCAGCCCGGCAAGGTGGCCTGCGGAGAGCGCTGCCGCCATCGGCAGGGCTGGCACGACCGATTTGAGCGAGAGCATCGTCTCGATGCCTTCGCCCGCCGCGAGAACCCCGGCTCGGAGGCCGGGGCAGGCTTCGACGACGCCGAAGCGCACGGCGTTGCCGAGTAGATCACCCATGGCGCGGCGCGGGTCGGACAGAGGAGCCTTGGCACTGCCATCGCGGGCAAGCCAGGTGCGAAGCACGCCCGTGATGTTGCCCGACAGATCGGTGACGGCACCGATCAGGGCCGGCCAGGCTTCAGGCGGAGCTTTGTCGTCGGCGCGGTAGTAGCAGCCGGGGTGAAAGCGCAGGGCAGGAAAGCGCAGCGGTGCGGTGATGCCACGCGAACGCAGGTAGGTTTCGGCGAGGGAGCCGGGGAGCGGGCGCGAGGCGGCAAAGAGCCTGCGGGCGGCGCCTTTGGTGTCGCGCGGGGCCGGCTGGCGGGAGCCCTTGCATGCATGCGCCGAAGGGGAGCTTCGGCTTCGCGCAGGCAGGCTGAGGAAGGCACGGGCCTCCTCCAGGGTGTCGCGGAGGTTCGTATGGCCGCGATTGAGCGAGATGAGGTCGAGGAGATCGCCGTGCTCCCCGCTCGCGGCATCTTGCTTATGTGCAATTGAACATAAGACGGACTTTGCGACCGGCGAGCATGGCGACCTGCTCGATGTGATCGCCCGCACCTGCGGTCTCCATGCGTTCCGCGACGTACTGGAGGAGGCGCGCCGGTTTCTGAGCCTGCCGCAACCCAAGCCGCACGCGCCGACGGCGAGGATGCCGCCGACCCCAAGCGGGTCACCCGAAGCCGCGCGCCGGCTGTTTGCATCGGCCAAACCGATCCTTGGCACGATCGCCGAAA
>JBAPMW010000532.1:0-2070 GCA_049278815.1 Hyphomicrobiaceae bacterium | reverse complement strand
AGGCTGGCGAGAGCTGCTCCGTGTAGAACAGCGCGATGATGATGATGGCGCCGAGGTCGTCGATGATGGCAAGCGCCAGCAGGAAGATCCTGAGTGAGGAGGGAATGCGCGAGCCCAGCAACGCGAGCACGCCGACCGAGAAGGCGATGTCGGTGGCGGTCGGGATGGCCCATCCTCTCAACGCCGCCGGGTCGCCGGCGTTGATGGCCACGTAGATGACGGCTGGCACGGCCATGCCGCCCACCGCCGCCAGCGCGGGCAGCGCCGCCTGACCGAGCGTGGACAGCTCTCCGCGCAGCAGCTCGCGCTTGATCTCCAGCCCGACCAGAAAGAAGAACACGGCCATCAGGCCGTCATTGATCCACAACAGCAGCGGCTTGTCGATCGCCAGCGGCCCGACGCGCACTCCCACAGCCGTGCCGAGGAAACCATCGTAGAGCCAAGCCAGCGGCGAGTTGCTGACGATCAGCGCCGCCAGCGCGGCCAGCATCAGCACGAGCCCGCCGGCCGCCTCGTGATGCACGAAGGCCAGCGCGCCTTTGAGCTTGCTGCGGGCGTCGAAAGCGAATGTCATGGCGGCGGCGTCCTGGCGGCGCTCTCAGGGGAGGAAAGAGGCATGCGGTTCGGCATCTTCGAGCACATGGACGACAGCGGCGTGCCGCTCTCCCAGCAGATCGCCGAGCGCATGCAGCTGGTGGAGGCTTACGACCGGCTCGGCTTCTCCGCCTACCACCTGGCGGAGCATCACGGAACTCCGTTGGGGCTTGCGCCCTCCCCCGGCCTCTTCATGGCAGCCATCGCCCAGCGCACCAGGCGCCTGCGCTTCGGGCCTCTCGTATACCTCCTGCCGCTCTATCATCCGCTCAGATTGATCGAGGAGATCTGCATGCTCGACCAGATGAGCGGCGGCCGCCTGGAGCTGGGCGTCGGCCGTGGGGTCTCGCCCATCGAGGTCGGCTTCTACGGCGTCGATCCGGCCAACGGTCCGCGCCAGTTTCCCGAGGCGCTGCGCGTCGTCAAGCAGGGCCTCGCTTCCGACGTGCTCACCTTCAAGGGCGAGTTCTACCGCTTCGACCGCGTGCCCATGGTGCTGAGGCCGGTGCAGAAGCCCCACCCGCCGCTCTGGTACGGCCTCAATGCGCCCGACGCCACCGTCTGGGCCGCCAAGGAGAAGGCCAACATCGCCACGCTGGTGCCGGCGCCGGCCGCGCGCCGCGTCATCGACCGCTTCCGCGAGGAGTGGGCCAGGAACGGCCACCCGGCGGAGCCGGCCCCGCTCGCAGGCATCATCCGCCACATGGTGCTGGCCGAGACCGAGGCCGAGGCGCGCGCCATCGCCGAGCGCGCCTACCGCCGCTGGCACCGGCACCTGGCGCTGCTGTGGACGGAGCGCGGCATGAAGGTGCCGATGGCGGTGCCCTTGCCCGAGGAGATCGGCCCCCTCATCGCCGACGGCGGTGCGTTCGCAGGCACGCCCGCCGCCGCCCGCGCCTACATCGCCGAGCAGATCGAGACCTCCGGCGCCAACTACTTCATCTGCGACATCACCTTCGGAGATATCACGCTGCCGGAGGCCATACGCAGCGTGGAGCTGCTCGGCCGCGAGGTGATGCCGCATTTTGCAGCGTAGGGTGGGTTACCGCGAAGCGCGTAACCCACCGATACCCAATACGCCGGTGACCGGGGGGTTATGGCCGGCGCTCGCGGGCCGTTGGGGTCGGACCCGCGGGTCTGACCCCGTGCTGCGACCTACGCTGGAGCTATGGTGTCAGACCCTGCGGGCTACGGCATTCACACATCTCCTCCGTGCCGAAAGAGCGCGCTGTTGCGCTTCTGACCGCGTGGCGCAGGCCGCTTGGATTAATCATGGGCAATTAAATTGCTAATGACGCATTTCGTCTTTGACATTACCGCATAGTTGGTTATTGTGCTGTATGTCGTATTGGAAGATCGTGCGTTGGCACCATGGGGAGGGCTCTGCAAAAACTCTCGGCAAGTGGCATCAACGTTAATCGAGACAGCATGGGATGGCGTGGCGCCCTTCCCGCGGGCGGCGCTGGTGCGCCGCAT
>JBAPMW010000531.1:0-22860 GCA_049278815.1 Hyphomicrobiaceae bacterium | reverse complement strand
GCCGTCAGGCTCGCCGTGCTGGCGCTCGCCGGCTTCGCCGCCGGTGCGATGGCGGCAATGGCCGTCCTGCCGCAGGCGCGCGAGCGGCTGCTGCCCGCCGGCAATGTCAGGGTCTCGGGCGAGGCGCGCATCGGCGGCCCGTTTGCGCTCACCGATCAGAACGGCAGGCGGGTCACCGATGCGGACTTCCGCGGCCGCACCATGCTCATCGTGTTCGGCTCCACGTCGGCTCCCGACGCAACCGCGCCGAGCTTGCAGGTGATCTCGGCTGCGCTCGCCAGGCTTGGCCCCAAGGCGGAGGGTGTGGTGCCGATCCTGATCGCCATCGATCCCGAGAACGACACGCCGGAGCGTCTCAGGCGCTACATCGCCGGCTTCCATCCGCGCCTCGTCGGGCTTACCGGCACGCCATCGCAGATCGCCGCGGTGCTCGCCGCCTATCGCGTGGCAGGCGTCCGCAAGAGAGGGGAGCAAGCGTCGCCCGCCGGCTACACCATGGAGGCCCCGTCGCGCATCTACGTGATGGGCCCGGACGGGCGCTATCGCCGCCACCTCAGCTTCGCGGCGGGTGCGGCTGCCGTCGCCGCAAGCTTGGCGGACATGTTGTAGGCATGACACCTCCTGCTCCACCGGAGCGTGTACTATGTGTCTTGTGGAGTGGAGCACCGAAGGCTTGGGTCACCCAGGCATCTGCGGGCACGCTCTGCGCGCAGCCGCGTAGCGGACTGGAGATCGGGGGGAAAGCTGGTGCTTTATCACTGGTATGAGCTTAGCCGGGCGGCCATGCGCCCGGCACGGATGGCGGCGCGCTCGTGCCAGCTGTTCTTCAACCCGCTCAATCCCTGGACGCACACGCCGGTGGGGCGCAACGCGCTCGCGGCCTGCGAGGTGTTCGAGCGGTCGACGCGGCGCTACCGCAAGCCCACGTTCGGCCTCACGCACACGCTGGTGGATCGTGCCAGTGTGAGGGTGAGCGAGGAGGTGGTGTGGGAGCACCTTTTCTGCCGCCTCATCCACTTCAAGCGCGACATCGACCCGAGGCGCGCCGCCGCCAACCCGCGCCTGTTGCTCGTCGCACCGATGTCGGGGCATTTCGCCACGCTGCTGCGCGGCACGGTCGAGACCCTCCTGCCCGACCACGAGGTCTACATCACCGACTGGGAGGACGCGCGCGACGTGCCGCTGACGGACGGGCGGTTCGATCTCGACGGCTACATCGACACCATGATGGACATCTTCCGCCATCTCGGCGGCGATGTGCACGTGTTCGCGGTGTGCCAGCCGGCGGTGCCGGTGCTGGCGGCCGCGGCGGTGATGGAGGCCAACGGCGAGTCCCACGTGCCGCTGTCGCTGATCCTGGCGGGCGGGCCGGTCGACACGCGCATCAACCCGACGGTCGTCAATACGCTGGCCGAGGAGCGCGGCACCGACTGGTTCCGCCGCAACGTCATCACCTCCGTGCCGTGTGGCCGGCCTGGCCGCGGGCGCAATGTCTACCCTGGCTTCCTGCAGCTGTCGGGGTTCATGACCATGAACCTCGACCGCCACATGCAGGCGCACAAGGACATGTTCCTCCACCTCGTGCACGGCGACGGCGATTCGGCCGAGAAGCACCGCGCCTTCTACGACGAGTACCTGGCGGTGATGGACCTCACCGCCGAGTTCTATCTCCAGACTGTGGATAGCGTGTTCGTGCGGCACATGATGCCGCGCGGGCTGATGACGCACCGCGGGCGCCCGGTCGACCTTGCGGCCATCCGGCGCCCCGCCCTCATGACCGTCGAGGGCGAGAAGGACGACATTACCGGAACCGGTCAGTGCCGTGCCGCGCACGCGCTTTGCACCGGAATCGCGAGCGAAAGGCGCGTGCACTTCGAGTGCCCGCAGGTCGGACACTACGGCATCTTCAACGGCAAACGCTTCCGCTCCGAGATCGCCACGCGCCTGGCGAAATTCATCCGTTTACACGATCCGTGTGCGGCAACGGACCTCTCCATCGCGCAGCTGGAGCACATGGCGGCGATGCCGGTGCGCGGACGGCGCGCGCATGAGCTCGATAACCTGGCGTTCAGCTTCCCGGGCTACGCTTGACGCGGAGTGTTTTGGCCCACATCCTGTCGCGGTGGCGCCACACGGCCGTCACCACTGTTAAGCAAGGCTTGAACGAGGCTGATTGTCTTGTACAAAGTTTGCTACGGCGAGTGGTGCGGCCCTGCGCAATGCGGCGCGCAGCGTGGATGAGCAGAGCGATCTGAGCGTACGGGCGAGGCCAAGCCCGCAGGAGGGCAGAGAGGCCAGATGGGGAGCAGGCGGAGCAAATCCTTCAAGAGCACGCTTGAGCTGGAGGCGATCGGTGCACCGATCGAGGTGCGGCGGCATCCGGCGGCGCGGCGTCTGACGCTCAGGGTGAGCAAGACCAAGCGCGCGGTCCTGGTCACTGTCCCCGACCAGTGCCAGGTCGAGGAAGCCAGTCGGTTTGTCGAGAGCAACCTCGACTGGGTGCGCGAGCGCCTTGGCTGCGTGCCGGCCCCGGTGCCGTTCGAGGACGGCGCCAGGATCCCGCTGCGCGGCCGCCTGCACGGCCTGTGCTTCACGGGCATGGCGCGCGCAAGGTCGGGGGCCAGATCGGTGGTGGAGGTGGTGATAGCGCCGGGTGCGGCGCCACGTCTCGTCGTCCCGGGTCGCCTGGAGCATGCCTCGCGCCGGATGAAGGACTGGCTCTTCGAGCAGGCGCGCACGGACCTCGACGCGTGCGTAAGCCGGCACAGCAAGACACTGGGCGTAAGGGCCCGCAGCATCAGCCTGCGCGACCAGACCAGCCGCTGGGGGTCGTGCACCGCGGGTGGCCTCCTGTCGTTCTCCTGGCGCCTCATCATGGCGCCGGCGCACGTGCTCGACTACGTGGCGGCGCACGAGGTCGCGCATCTCATCGAGATGAACCACGGACCCCGCTTCTGGAAGCACGTGGCGCGCTGCATGCCGCGGCTGGAGGAGGCCAAGCGCTGGCTGCGCAGCCACGGTGCGGACCTGCACAGGTATGGTGCAGCACCGTGAAGACGAGGCAATAGGCAGTAGCAGGGACCCGCTTGTCACAGGCGACAGCGACTATTGCCTACTGCCTATTGCCTATTGCCTGGGATCGGACCCGCAGGTCCGATCCCACTACTGCAAGACGGCCTGGATCTTGTCGTAGTACTTCCGTACCAACTCGACATTGGCGGGGAACTGGATGGGCTGGGGGCGCTTGAGCGCCTCGGCCAGGCCCTGCAAGGCCTGGTTTCTCTCGTCCTCCGGCAGCGACTTGTCGGCCCTGACCTCCTCGATGCGACGCTGGATCTGTACTGGAGGCTCCACAAAGGTCCGGCTTTGCGGGTGGATGCCCTCCAGCAGCAGGAGGATGTTGGCCTCCACGTCGTCGTGCTCGTCCAGGTCGGTGAAGCCATATTCCCTGGCGATCGCCTCAAGCTCGTTCTCGGCCTTCGCCGCCGACATCTTCCCCTGTGCGGCAATGAAGCGTTCCACCTGCTTCTCGGTCAGTGGGATCTGCTTGGTTGCCACCTGCGCCGTCGCCAGGTTCAGGCCGCCCGCATGCCATGCTCCGGCAGCGATCGCAATGGCGCCCAACAGTCGGCAAATCCCACGCATCGGCGTTCGTCCTCGTCCTCTCGTCGCGCGCAACGCCCGATGGCGGATGCCGGAAATCGGTCGGCGGTGCCAGCGCATCGGAGTGCGGAAGCTGCATCGGACCCGTGGCCACACCGAGGCAGCCGCGGCGGCGCAACATCGGCGTCCACAGCCTCTTCGCCGCAGTCGGGACCGCAGTCGGAGGCCGCAGCTGGATTGTCTCGGCCGCCGTCGGGACACGCGGTGACAGGGGAGCAATGAGAGAATACTGTCGGGCCGAGCTCTGTCTGAGCTCGTCACGACTGGCCCGGATGCACGCCGGCACCTGGGTATCGATAAGGGATTCTTCTCCTGTGCTTGCTATGCTGCCGGTCATCATTTCCAGCCAACGCCATTGAGGAGGTCGCCGATGGCGCGCAGCATCTGGCTCCCCCTCGCCTCTTCACTGGCCGTGCTGCCCAACGCGGCCTTTGCGCTCTGGCTCGGCGCAGCGGCGGCCATCGCCCAGGACAGCATCGAGAAGGAAGGCGTCCAGCCGCCGCCGCGCCGGGCCTCGGCCGCCCTCGAGGACGCGTTCCACCGTGTGCAGAAGCTGTCGTCGGCCGATACCGTGGTGCTGGCCGCTCAGGGCACGCCGGAGGGCCACTGGCGCTTCGTCAACAAGTCCGGCGAGATGTTCACGGTGGGCACACCCGACGAGATGAAGCGGGTGGTCACGGTGCTCTATCCGGAGGCCAAGGCCGGCACGCGCCTCGCTCTCTACCTGACGGAGGACACCGTGCTCGGCAAGGGTGTGCGGTTCCGCGCCCTGCCCGCCGGTGCCGAGCGGCACATCGTGGTCGGCGAGAAGAGCCATCGCCTGTTGCCGGCGACCGGCGAGCCTCGCTACGCGCAGGTGGACCCGAAGAGCCCCAACGTTTGGATCGAGGTGCGCGACAATCCGCTGCTGAAGGAGGCCCTCGGCCGCCTTGCCGAGCCCCTGGGCAAGGCCGGCGTGCGCCTCCTGGTCCTGGAGCCGGGCAGCGCCACCAAGGCGCTGTCCCCCCTCGCCGCTGCGGGCAAGGCTGCCCAGGGCGAGCGCATCGACCCGGTGAATCTCGCCACTGCTTTGGCTGGCCTGTCCCGCCAGACGCTGGTGGTGTGTGGCCGCGGCGAGGGCGATCTTATCTATGCTCGGTCCGCCGCCGGATTGGAGCGTGGCATCCGCGTCAGCGAGCTCCTCGCTGCGGCGGAAGGGGCGGACGTGGCTCTGGTCGTCCTGCAATTCGCCTCGACGCTGCAGACGCCGGCTGCCGGCGGCGTGACCTGCCCGGCCGGCGGCCGGCCGGCTTCGGAGCTGACGCTGGCCGACATCCTTGACGCCGCCGCAGTCCTGGGTCAGCAGGCGCCGGTTGCCGTCGCGCTTGCCGGCCGCTTCGAGATATTGGATGCGGCCACGGTCGGTAGCGACCCGACGACGCGTACAGCCGTCCGCCTCGGCAACGCGCGCCAGAGTCGCTGGGGGCTCGTCGCCGACCTTCCGGTCCCGTTACCGGCGCCCTATGTCGGAATGCTGATGCTGGGGTGGCTGGGCACGCCGGTGGCGCGGAGCTGGTGGGGGAGGGTGTGGAGCGCGGGTGACGCGGCGGATTACCGGGGGCGCACCGGCTACTGGGCGGCGTGCGTGGTGAGCTTCCTGGGGTTCGCCCTGGTCTTTCAGCCCGTGACAGGGGTCGTGACTGCGCTCGTCAACCTTGGGCCCCAGATCTGGGCTGCGATCCGGCCTGCGGTCTGGGGCGTGTTTGTCGTGTTGCGCTGGATCGCGCGGCTGGGCGGCGGTGGTAAGCTTAAGAAGAGGCAAACCGGCCAACAGTCTGTCTGACACAGGGAGGAAGACCCAATGACGACACTCGCAGGCAAGACCCTCTTCATCACCGGGGCCAGCCGCGGCATCGGCCTTGCCATTGCGCTCAGGGCCGCCCGCGACGGGGCCAACATCGCCATCGCCGCCAAGACAGCCGAGCCGAATCCGAAGCTGGAAGGCACCATCTACACCGCCGCCAAGGAGACCGAGGCCGCCGGCGGCAAGGCGCTGCCCATCGTCTGCGACATCCGCTTCGAGGACCAGGTGCAGGCGGCCGTGGCCAAGACCGTGGAGACCTTCGGCGGCCTCGACATCTGCGTCAACAACGCTTCCGCCATCTCACTCACGCCGTCCACAGCCACCGAGATGAAGCGCTACGACCTGATGCACGGCATCAACGCGCGCGGCACCTTCCTCGTCTCCAAGACCTGCATCCCGCATCTCAAGGGCGCGGCCAACCCGCATATCCTGATGCTCTCCCCGCCGCTGGACATGGCGTCCAAGTGGTTCGCCCCGCACGTGGCCTACTCCATGGCTAAGTTCAACATGAGCATCATCGCGCTGGGGCTGTCGGGCGAGCTCAAGCACGCCGGCATCGCCGCCAACACGCTGTGGCCGCGCACCACTATCGCCACCGCCGCGGTGCAGAACCTCCTGGGCGGCGACGCGCTGATGCGCCGCTCGCGCTCGCCTGAGATCCTGGCCGATGCGGCCCACGTCATCCTCACCCAGGACGCCAAGACCTTCACCGGCCGCTTCCTGATCGACGACACGCTGCTTTACGAGCACGGCGAGCGCGATTTCGAGAAGTACCGCGTCGATCCGAGCCTGGAGCTGGCGCCCGACTTCTTCGTGCCGGACGCCATTCCCGCGCCGCCCGGCGTCACCGTAGGCACGCGGATGCGCTAGGGGCGGGCCTCGCAATCGAGGAGGAGGACTGCGCATGACGGCCAGTCTGCTCGTCAATATCGACGTCGACGACCTGGAGCGCGCCGTGGAGTTCTATACGGCGGCGCTCGGGTTGACGGTGGGCCGCAGGTTCGGCGCGCTCGCGGTGGAGCTGACGGGCGGCACGGCGCCCGTCTACCTGCTGGCGAAGCCCGATGGCAGTCCGGCAAGCGCCGCCACCGGCGAGCGCCGGCGCTATGCCCGGCATTGGACGCCCGTCCACCTCGATTTCGTCGTCGACGACCTGGATGCCGCCCTTGCCCGCGCCGAGGCGGCCGGCGCCACGCTCGAGGGCGATCCGGCGACGCACGCCTGGGGCCGGATCGCCCAGCTCGCCGACCCGTTCGGGCACGGGCTATGCCTCATCCAGCTCCTCGGCCGCGGCTACGACGAGATTGCGACGGGTTGAGCCGCGATGAGGGCCCCGAGTCGGGCAAGTCCGTGGGCGATCAAGGGTTTGAACGCCGGCTATCTACAAACATCACCCGATAGAGGCCGAGTGCTGTCTTCAGCCAATGAGCCACATCTCGTAGCAGGTCACCACCCGGGGGGATATGTCTTCCTACGACCGCATCGGCCGATCGAGAACCGGCGCGATCATGCTCGCCCTCGTCATCGGCGGTTCCTACTTCATTGCGGCCAGGCTTGGCCTCGTCTTTCTGGCCAAACCAGGACTGGCCGTCTTCTGGCCGGCTGCGGGGATTGCGGTTGGCGCATTGATCGCATTGGGGCCATTTGCGCGCTTGCCAGCGGCCGTAGCCGTTGTGGTGGCAACAACTGTCGCCAACGTGATGATGGGCAGGAACCCCTCGCTGGCCGTTGTCTTTGGCTTGGTCAACGCAAGTCAGACACTCCTCACCAGTTGGCTGGTTGAGCGCTGGTTCGGTCCCTCCTTCAAGCTAGAGGACCTGTTGCAGGTCATTGGATTCCTGGCGGCAAGCGCGGTAGGAGCGGCCATCGCCGCTGCCGGCGCGGCCGTGGCGCTCAGTTCTGTCCAGGAGGCCGCAGCCCCGCTGGGGGTGTGGCGGCTTTGGTTTGCATCATGCCTGCTTGGCATTGTCACCGTAGCGCCGTTGGTGATTGGAGTAGGCGTTGCTGTGCGCGAGCAGCTCCCGCAACGGGAGCTGTTCGAAGGCACGGTGGCGGTCGTCATGATGGCGGCGCTGGGTGTGTTCCTGGTCTCCCTTCCCCAGGGGCCTTGGGCGACTGCCCTGCCGGTGGTTCTGGGGTTCCCTCTGTTGCTGTGGATTGCCGTACGCTGCCGCCCAGTGTTCGCAGCCACCGCTGCCTTTGTTGTTGCGCTCACCGTTTTCACATCGACGATCTTCAACGTCGGGCTCTTCGGGGACGAGGGCATTCCTTTTTCGGAGCGCATTTTGGCCGCCCAAGCCGTGACTTTGATAGTAGCCCTACTGGCTTTCGTTCTGGCTGCCCTGTTCGCTGAGAGGCGCCGCAACGAAGCAACACTCAAAAAAGGCCAGGAGCGTCTTCAGCTGATGGTGGCCGAGCTCGATCACCGCGTTAAGAACGTACTTGCGACCGTCAACGCCGTTGCGGCCAATACTTTGGATGCGAGCAGCTCGATGGACCACTTCGTTGCTGCACTCGACGGCCGTCTTAGATCAATGGCGTCGACGCACGAGCTATTGGCTCATGCGAAGTGGCGGGGCTTGACACTGTCTGAACTGTTTCGGCGGGAGCTGGCGCCTTACTGCAAGTCCAACAATAGTGAGATTGTCGGTCCCGAGGTGACACTGAGCCCAGAGGCTGGTCAAGCAGTGGCGATGGTGGTCCATGAGTTGACCACCAACGCCGCAAAGCACGGTGCCCTCTCGACCCGAGAAGGGCGGGTTGCAGTTCGATGGCACTGGCGTCTGAATGGGGGCGCGCATGATCGGTTGGTCATTGAATGGGAGGAGAGCAGCGGGCCTTCCGTCAGGGTTCCGAGCAGGTCTGGCTTCGGGACGAGCGTAATTGGCGATCTGATCCCCTATGAGCTCGGAGGTAGCGTAGATCTTGCCTTTGCATGCGATGGACTCCGATGCCGGGTGGAGATTCCTTCTGATTGCGTCAGAGCCTGTTCGGACGTTTTCTT
This sequence comes from Hyphomicrobiaceae bacterium, assembly GCA_049278815.1. Taxonomy (GTDB): domain Bacteria; phylum Pseudomonadota; class Alphaproteobacteria; order Rhizobiales; family Hyphomicrobiaceae; genus AWTP1-13. The sequence goes on along the minus strand of JBAPMW010000531.1, from coordinate 14,350 downwards.
GAGTCCGATGCATCGCTTGTGATTCTGTTCTCCGATCTTGCCCGGTTGCCGGCGCGGGAGAGCTGTTCCGAGATTGATGACATGGGTAGTCTCGCCTCAGAAAGAGAGAGACTACCGAGGGAGGTGCCAATGGCCGAGACGGTCGCTCAGGCGTTTGCGGAGACGGCGGCGGCGAGCGGTCCTTGCCCGTTCCTGATTGTGCTGGCGCCGGCCGGGGCGGCAGCCTCGGGGGTTCTGACCACCTACGCGGAGGCTGCCCGGACAATCGCGGCGCTCCAGGCACGCTACCGGGCGGCAGGCTACGGGCTCGGGCACCGCGTTGCGCTGCTGCTGGAGAACCGGCCGGCGTTCCTGTTGCACTATCTGGCGCTCAACGGGCTGGGCGTCGGCATCGTTCCGATCAACCCGGACTATCGCCGCGACGAGGTGGCTTATCTGCTGGAGCATAGCGAGGCGGAGCTGGCCGTGGTGCTGCCCCACCGTGTGGACGACGTGCGCGCGGCCGCCGCCGAGTGCGCCCGGCCGGTGCCGGTGGTCGATGCCTTCGAGGCGCCGGCCGAGCTGCCGCGCCCTCCGGCGCCAGCACGCTCCGGTGAGCCGGATCTGCAGACGGAATGCGCGCTCCTCTACACGTCCGGCACCACCGGCCGGCCGAAGGGCTGCATGCTGTCCAACTTCTACTTCCTCAATGCCGGGCGCACCTACTGCGGTCTCGGCGGGCTGATCGAGATCCGGCAGGCGCAGGAGCGCTTCTACAACCCGTTGCCGCTCTATCACATGAACCACCTGGCCGTGACCGCCACGGCGGCAATCCGGACCGCCAACGCGCTGGTGCTCACCGAGCGCTTCTCGCCCCAGCGCTGGTGGCCGGAGGTGGCGGGCAGCGGTGCCACCGTCATCCACTACCTCGGCGTGGTGGCGGCCATGCTCCTGAACCAGCCGCCGGCGCCGGCGGACCGCGCGCATTGCGTGCGTTTCGGCCTGGGCGCCGGCATCGAGCCGCAGCTGCACGAACGCTTCGAGCAGCGCTTCGGCTTCCCCATGATCGAGGTGTGGGGCATGACCGAGACCGGCCGCATCATGGCCGACTCGCATGAGCCCCGCATGGCGGAGACGCGCGCCTTCGGCCGCCCGTTCGCCGGCTTCGAGGCGCGCGTGGTGGATGCGGACGACCGTGACGTGCCCGTGGGGGCCGAGGGCGAGCTGGTGGTGCGCCACAGTGCCGAGGCACCGCGCCACGGGTTCTTCTCGGGCTACCTCAAGAACGAGGCCGCCACCGAGGAGGCCTGGCGGGAGGGGTGGTTCCACACCGGCGACGTGGTGCGCCAGGACGCGACCGGCATGCTGTACTTCGTCGACCGCAAGAAGCACATCATCCGCCGCTCGGGCGAGAACATCGCCGCTGCCGAGGTGGAGGCGGTGCTGCAGGCGCACCCCGATGTCGCCCAGGTGGCCGTGCTTCCCGTACCCGACGAGCTGCGCGAGGAGGAGGTGCTCGCCTGCGTGGTGCCGATGCCCGGCGCCACCGCCGGCCCGGCACTGGCCGAGGCCCTGTTCGAGCACTGCAACGGCCGCCTCGCCTACTTCAAGGCGCCCGGCTGGGTGCTGTTCCTCGACCGCCTCCCCACCACGGGTACCCAGAAGGTGCAGAAGACCCAGATCTTCGCCGCCGGCGAGGATCCGCGCGGCAGGGCAGGGATTGTGGACCTGCGGGGGAGGAAGAGGCGGGGGTAGCCACATCTCGGCTTTGCCGTGCGTATGACCACGGTCGTGCCTCCTCACGGCATGGACGACCTGGACCCTTTGCGAATTGCCGTCACAAGATAATTAGCATACACCTTGTATTTCCGGGGGCGCGCGTCATGGGGGCATCAGCCAAATGTATAAGGCTAGCGGAGCAGTGGAGAGCGTCCGCGGAGGCGGAGGTGGAAGCCGAGAAGGCGCTTCGCGCGACAGGGCAGAACTGGGGGCAAGTCTACTGGCATGCCGGCTTCGCGATCGAGCAGATGATCAAGGCCATCAGGATAAAACGCGAAGGCTTTGAGGAGTGGCCAGCGGCCGATCGGGGCGCCAAATGGCACGATCTTGAGCTCCTCGCGGACGCCGTCATCAAGGATGATCTTCGCGCGCGCCGTAGAGCCAGCATCACTTTTGAGGCATATTGGCTGACAGTCAGAGACTGGTCCCATGAAAGACGGCATCCTGGAGATGCCAACCCGGTGACGAGAAAGGATGGACTTGACCTTCTGCTAGCGGTTATCAATTCGAGCAATGGTGTCATGAAATGGCTGCAAGACCTCTATCAGAGCGTCTAATCGAGGCCGGCGCAAAGCTGTTGTCGGCGCTCGACGATGCGGGCCTTCAGCCGCAAGGCGCGGCCTGGATCTTTGATCATTCGCTTGGCGATTGGCGTTACATCGTGGCGACATCCCTTGTGGACACCATGGGGCGGTCGAGCGTGTACAAGGAGCTGCTCACCATTATTGAGAAGCTCCACCTGCCACGGGAGCTGACAGTTCAAGACATTCACCTCGTCGCTCCAAGTGGTCCGCTGTTCAAGACGATCAGCGGCGCGCTGCACATCGAGAACGGTCGCGTAACTGTGAGCGACTGCATAATTAATGGGCTGCGAGTCGACGCCGTCCTTTACCGGTGGACCGGGGTGCCGAGCCAAACCAAGGCCGCTAAGGTGCAGAAAGAGTTCAAGCGGCGTGTGAAGGAGCTGGCAGATTGCCCCCCCCTGAGGGCCTGAGTTTCGAATGCCTGCAATCATCCTCGCGCTCGCCACAAGTGCTCGCGGCGAGGGATGGCAGGCCGGCGAGGGAGCTGCGCAGCCGGTTAAGCATATCCGCAAGCGTGACCCTTGCTGCCCCTATCTTGCAGGAACCTCTGTCAGCCCCCGTCGTTCCTGGCTCAAAGGACCCGAACGCGAAAGGACGCTGTCATGGTGCCCGTGCCGATCCGCGACTGGGGCGAGGCGATCACGACCTCCATGGCCCAGGCGCTCTCCCTGCTGCTGTCCGCCGTGCCGCGCATTATCGGCTTTGTCGTCATCGTGGCCATCGGCTGGTTCATTGCTACGCTGATCGCCAAGGCGGTCGCGGCAGTCTTGCGGAGCATCCGCTTCAACGACATGGCGGAGCGGTCCGGCTTTGCCGGCTTCGTCGCCAACACCGGCGTCGAGACCGACTCCTCGGGGTTCATCGCCGACATCGCCAAGTGGTTCATCCGGCTGATGGCGCTGATGGTGGGCTTCGATGCCCTTGGCCTGCCGGCCGTGTCCGACGTGCTGCGCCAGCTGCTGCTGTGGCTGCCGAACCTTGCCGTCGCCATCGCCGTGCTGATCCTGGGCGGGCTGGCGGCCAACTGGCTGGCCGGACTGGTGCGCGGTGCAACAGCCAAGGCGGACCTCGGCAACCCGGAGCTGCTGGCCAATATCGCGCGCATCGCGACGTGGGTCTTCGCCATCGTCATCGCCCTCAACCAGATCGGCATCGCCCGCGAGCTGGTGAACACGCTGTTCATGGCCAGCGTCGGCGCCGTGGCCCTGGCGCTGGGCCTCGCCTTCGGCATCGGCGGGCGCGATACGGCGGCGGAGGTGGTGCGCAACTGGTATGAGCGCAGCCGCGGGCTCGCGCCCAAGGTGGGCGAGGCGGCCGAGCAGGTCCATCACGACGTGCGCAGCGAACGGCCGCACTGAAGTGAGGCAGTAGGCAATAGGCAGCAGTAGGGCTCGCCCCCTCTAGTTCGCTCCAGCCGCCTACTGCCTATTGCCTAATTGCCTATTGCCTCAGTTCTTCGCGAGGTGCTCCAGCGGGTCTACCGGCACCGAGCTCTTGCGCAGCTCGAAGCCCAGTTGCGGCTGCGCGACCGGACCGGTCTTGCCGGCCTTGCCGATCACTTGGCCGCGCTTCACCCGGTCGCCGACCTTGACCAGCATCTTGTCGGCGTGCGCGTAGGTGCTGACCCAGCCGTCGGAGTGGCGGATGAGGATGAGATTGCCGTAGCCCTTGAGCCCGTCGCCGGCGTAGTGCACGCGGCCCGCCTCGGCGGCGTGAATGGCGGTGCCCATCGGCACCGACAGCTTGATGCCCTCGTTCTTCGAGCCGTCGGGTTGAGGGCCGAAGGTGGAGATCACGTTACCCACCACTGGGCCCGCCACCGGCCAGCGGAATGTCACGCCCGCCGTCTCGGCTGTCGTCTCGGGCGGCGACTTCACGTCGCTCGGCCTCACCGCCGTCCTGGGCGCAGGGACGGGGGCTGGCGGCTTCAGGGAGGCCACCTTGGGCACGGGCGGCGGGGCGGTGAGCGGCTTGACCTGCACCACCCGGGGCGCCGCCGAGGGCGACGGAGCAACGCCGGTGCCGCGCGCGGGGATGGCCAGCACGGTGCCGGCCTTGACCGTGGTCTGGTCGGCGATGCCGTTCACGCGCTTGAGCTCGGCCAGGCTGACCTTGTAGCGCCCGGCGATGGCGGCCAGCGTGTCGCCGCGCCTGGTGGTGTAGTGCCCCTGAAACGACGACCTTGCCTGGGGGGCCTTCTCCTTCGGCCGCGCTTCGGGCCACGGGAACGGCTCCTCGTCGGTCCACAGCGGCTTGCCCTTCTCCTTCGGCGGGGGCCGGTTCGCCCAGCTCCATGGCGACGGACGGTAGGTGGATTTCGAGCCGATGTCGGCCGTCTTGACGTGCCAGCGCGGAGACCCGGGCGGAGGAGGGGCGTCGGGCGCCTTCGATGTCTTGTCTACAGGCGGCAGCGACGACTCCTTCACTCCCTTGCCGGCTCCGGGGCTGCCCGTCTGGTAGCCGGAGCCCAGGGGTGCATAGGTCACCTTTCCCGGCGGGTATTGGGGGCTGTCGTCGAAGAAGCCGAAGCGGGTGACGTCGGCGCTGCACCCTGCCGTGAGCGCGACCGCCGCAACGCTTAGTCCACGTACAAGGGCAGACGAGGCTCCGGCAGCTGATGCACGCTTCACACTGGACATCGGCACACCTCTTGGAGACGTGCCGATTAACCCTTAGAAGCGTTAAGGACGGGTTAATCGTTTACGCAACCTAAGCCCGTCTGATGACGAAATCGTTAACGGCGCGCGCTTGGGCGCAGAGCGAGGCCGGCGCCCGCTAGTGATGTGACTCTGAGGGATTGTGCAGTGTCATCCCGGCACTTGTTGCCGGAATCCAGTGCAAAGCAAGCGCCAGAGCGTGCGGTCGGCTGGATCCCGGTGACAAGCACCGGGATGACAAGGAACGATGCGAGGCCGGCACCCCCTAGGAAAGGGCCCGGCTCACGCGCTCGCGCATCGCCTGGTAGGTGAGGTTGAGGAACAGCGGCGTCACCGAGATGTAGCCCGCGTAGACGGCGGCGAGGTCGGTGCCCTCGGGCGCGCTGGAGCGGCGGCGCTCGAACGCCAGCCAGTAGTAGGGGTTGCCCCAGGTGTCGTGCCGCTCCTCGATCTGGAGCAGCCCCGGATCGCGCCGGCCCTGCACAGTGACGAGCGTGCCCGCCACCTCGTCGGGCTCCCGGTCGGGGAAGTTGATGTTCATCACGCACGACGGCAGCCATTCGGCCGCCAGCAGCTTGCGCAGCAGCCCCGGCGCGTGCGCCAGCGCCGTCTGCCAGCGAATGCCCCTGCCGTCGGAGAGGCCGAACGCCTGCGACAGCGCCACCGAGCGGATCCCCAGGATGGTGCCCTCGAAGGCGCCGGCGATGGTGCCGGAGTAGGTCACGTCCTCGGCCACGTTGGTACCGCGGTTGACGCCCGACAGCACGAGGTCGGGCAGCCTGTCCTTCAGGATGTGGCGCACGCCCATGATGACGCTGTCGGTGGGCGTGCCGCGCACGGCGAAGGCGCGCTCGTCGATGCGGCGCAGGCGCAGGGGCTCGCGCATGGAGAGCGAGTGGCTGGCACCCGACTGGTTGGTCTCGGGCGCCACCACCCAGACATCGTCGGAGAGCTGGCCGGCAATCTCGCGCAAGGCGTGCAGGCCGGGGGCGTCGATGCCGTCGTCGTTGGTGATGAGGATGCGCATGGGGTCCACTTCTATCCGAGCGAATAGTGAGTAGCGAATAGCGAATAGGGGGCGCGGCTGGGGGCGCGGCAGTTTTCCCTACTCGCTATTCGCTATTCGCTTCCTGTGACAGAGGCTCTACGCTCAGCGCCCGATGGCGGCAACGCGGGTCATGGGCGAGGTCTTGCGTTCCGTGTCATTGGCTCATTGTCCTCTGCCCGAATTCCACCCGATCCATGGGCAAAAATAGCTCCCGATCCACCAGCATTTGCACGTCTCGGGGGCTCAGGCCAGAATGTCTCGCTTCAAGCGCATCGTCGTCCTCACCGGCGCCGGTATCTCGGCCGAGTCCGGCATCGCCACCTTCCGCGACAAGGACGGCATCTGGGCCAAGGTCGACGTCACGGACGTGGCGACGCCGCAGGGGTTCGCGCGCAACCCGCAGCTGGTGCTCGACTTCTACAACACGCGGCGCAAGGACAGCCGCGATGCCAGGCCCAACGCGGCCCACCTGGCGCTGGCGCGGCTGGAGACGGAGCATGCCGCCAACACCGGCGGGCAGGTGCTGCTGGTCACCCAGAACATCGACCTGCTGCACGAGGCGGCCGGCAGCAGGAGCCTCATCCACATGCATGGCCAGGGCAACCAGTCGCTCTGCAACCACTGCCAGGCGCGCAATCCCTGGGGGCAGGAGGACCTGCGCCTCGATCAGCGGTGCCCGTCCTGCGGCAAGGCCGGCGGCCTGCGCCCGGACGTGGTGTGGTTCGGCGAGATGCCCTACCACATGGACCGCATCTACGAGGGCCTGGCGGAGGCCGACCTGTTCCTCTCCATCGGCACCAGCGGCAACGTCTATCCCGCGAGCGGCTTCGTGGCCGAGGCCCGCCGCCACGGCGCCCACACGATCGAGCTGAACCTTGAGCCCTCCGAAGGCGCCACTCGCTTCCACGAGGCCCACCACGGTCCGGCGACCAAGGTGGTGCCGATGTACGTGGAGCGGATCCTGCGGGGAACGGCTTGAGGCTTCGAATTGGCCTGAGGTCTCAGAGGCAGGTTCCAGGGGCGTACGGCGCGGACCCGGAGCTGGCGGACAGGGAGACTCACCCACCCGTCGGCTCCACTAAAACCTGTACCTCAAGCCGACCGAGAGAATGTCCACCGCCGACTCGGAGTCGCCGCGCAGCAGGATGGCGCCGGGAGGCGTATCGGCGTTGCAATGGGTGCTGCCGGTGGCGGGGCTGGCGATGCAGAAGGGCGCGTCCTCGAAGAAGACGTGCGCATAGGCAAGGTCGACCGTGATGTGGTCGGAGTACCTGTACGAGGCGCCGAGGCTCACCCACACGCGGTTGCTGTCAGGCACCAGGATGTCGCGCGTACTGTCCTCGATCGGCGAGATCTCGTAGGCGACGCCGCCGCGCAGCATCAGCAGGGGGCTGTAGGCATACTCGGCACCCAGGGCGAACAGCCAGCCGTCGCGGTAGTTGAGATTGAGCACCTCGCATGCGCCTGACGGCCCGCATCCCGCCCCGATTGCGGCCACATTCCCGACGCGGCTCCAGTTGGCCCACTCCACCGTGCCGAGCAGCGTCCACCCCGGCGTCAGGGCCTGGCGGATGCTGAACGTCACCTGCTCGGGCAGCGTGATACCGGCTTCGGCGTCCGCCACCACGGCAGGGCCGGTGAGGCTCGCGCCGCGCCGGAAGGCGCCGCTCACGTCGAGGCCCACGGCCGAGCGGTAGCCCAGTCCCAGAGAGGTGCCGGGCATCGGCTGCCACAGAATTCCGGCCGTGGCGCCGAAACCCCAGTCGTCGGCCTCGTACTGGCGCGAGCCGGCGAGCGGCGGACCGAGCAGCGACGGAAAGCTGCCGTGGTTGAGACGGACCTTGAAATATTCCACCTGCAGCCCGACGCCCAGCGTCAGCGCCGGCGTGATCCTGTAGGCGAGCGTGGGATTGAGATTGGCCGAGAACACCTTGGAGGTGACTGCGATCGGCGAGCCGGCCCACGCCAGGTCGTCAGGCTTGGTAAGCAGGCCGAACTGCGAGTTGATGGCGAGACCCGCGTAGAGCTTGTCCGACAGCTGGCACGTCAGGTAGGAGGCCGGCACTACCGGGTCGCTGCCCACATCCGTCGATGTCGGTGAGAGGCCGGGGGCGATCGGCGTACCCGTGACGAGCACGCCCGAGCGCGCCGTGTCGTCGCTGCTGCCAAGGATGAGGCTGTAGCTCGACGACGCGTTGCAGCCAGGCAGTGCCCCGGTCACCGCCGAGTTCCAGAAGATGCCGCTGATGTCGCCTCCGGCGGCCGAGCCGGCGAATGCGGTGCCGAGGGACGTGGTCGACTGCTCGCGCACCGCAAAGCCGCCGGCCGAGGCGGGCGCGGCCGCGGCGACGAGCCCGCACAGGGTGGCGGCCAGGGCGGCGGCCAGGGCGACGACAAGACTGCGGGGGCGGAGAATTTCAAGTGCTGTCATGCGCGCTTCGCGGGGGCAGCCCCCTCGCCTCCAAGGGTTGCAGCGGTGATCGCGGCGCGATGCCCGAGCGGTTGCCCCTACCCACCTCCGGCCGAATCACGCCTTCGGTCAGTGTAAGCGATATCGGCTCACTGCCTGTCTTCCCTTAGCCACAGGCCAGAAATGAAAAACGCGATATTATAATACGTCATATAATATTATGCATCTCTCTCTATTTATATATCAGCTATATTTCTCGACGGCCATAGCGCGACCTTGAGGTCAATTTCGAGCCATCCAGACGGCCCCAAGGCGCGCACGCCGATTGCGCTTCGCGGACCGGGCGGACCGCCGCCGCGGGCGGCTCTGTCTGTAGCATCGCAGATAGTAGCGCGCCGCCCAAAGCGCCTCGTAGTCATGGATGACTTCAGACCAGGTCCACCATACTCCGTATTTCAAGCAGTAGGCATACCTTCCCGTGAGCCGAACGTGGCCCGTTTCTGGCGCCAAAGTGCGCCGGTGAGGCGAGGTGGAGCATGGTGCTTCTCTGAGGCGCAGTGAATGGCCGTGGAGCCGGTCGGCATCCGCATAGCAGATGACGCGCGGGAGGCGCTTGCGGCGCAAGATGTGCCCGCCACCATCGGGCTGACGGTCGGTTGCAGGCAGTCCGTCACCGGAATCTTCACTCCCGCCTTCGCGCCGGAAGGGGGAAGCCCGTTTCGTGATGCCACCTGCCAGCACGCGCCACTCACGGAACTCCCGAAGCAGCTTCTGGACGGTCCCCTCGAGAAGATTTCGCGCCGCATCGGGAGATTTCAACCCACCGCCTATGGACAGGCCCAGGACGATCAGATAAACGACGTGGCGCGGAAGGCGAAAGAGCACCCTCCCTAGAACACGGAACTCCCATTCATTCGGATCTCGTTCGGGCGCGGACATGCGGACCCCATGAAGCTGCGTGGGTCCACTACGAATGAGTTGATCAGAAAGAGAAATTCGTATTGAGGGTGCTGAAGCTGCGCCCCTCGGCTCTGGTATGCATTATGCCCGACGGCGAGTGCCACGGTTCGCGCAGCATCCGGATGGGGCGCAAAAAGAGCTTGGCGCCTGGTGCCTGAACCGCGTGGACACGCTTCGCGACGTGGCCACCTGGGTCGATGGGAGGCGCTACACTTGGACTGAAATTTTCGCGCGCTGCACCGGCAGCCAGACTCCGCTTCCCATCTCCATAGGCGGGCAGCGCTACAAAGGGCGGCCCGGCTGCTCGTCGGCGCTTGATCGCTTCGAGCGGTCGCCCCCGATGACGTGCACCAAAAACCAGAGCACATATCGGGAGTCGTTTTTCAAAGGTGGCTACCTTTGGGGGCCGTGCTACGAGCTACCTGTTCCACAAGAGGCCCCACGCCATGATGTGGCCGTCGCACCCACATCCGACGCCTCCTGGTCGCGCCCCTCCGCGTTCACGGCGGGTCGTAACGGCGTTGACAGACAAGGGTGATCCAGGCCGTCGTTCTGTCAACAGCGTGTTGCCGCCAACCCTTGGCTCCGATATGCTCGCTCCCTTGTTGTGCGGGCATATAGCGGGTTCAGGGAGATGGAAGCGATCGATGGGCCGACCGGCATCAATGTCCTTGCGACGGTCAACCCCCAGTTAGCCAGTCTTGTGGGTGCGGTTTATGAAAGTTCTTCCGAGGCCAGAAAGGCCGGGCTGTGCTTCGCTTTAGCGCGATATCCGTTCGCCGATTACATCATTCGGGCTGGGCACGCGCTGGCCCCCGCGGGGAAAGACTTCCCCGCCGACTGGTTGGTGACCGGTCAACTTCCGTTCGGCGTCATCCTCAAGAACTCCGTCGAGGTCGTGGAGGGGGTCGTCGGGTCGACCAGCATCGACGGCATGCCGCAAGCCATTCTCGGAACCGGAGAGTTCATGGGCTTGTTCGAGCTGGTCGACAAACTGAAGGATGCGAAGGGCCCTATCAAGCCGGATTGGACCATCTACTCTGGCGTCCGCGGCATCCGGTTCATCGAGTTCCCGACCCAGGAGGGCAAGTGGACGAAGCTTCGCGCCAAGTATCCGCAGTCACTCGGCCCCTACAACCGCAATGAAGTCCAGAAGCACGACGAGTTCTACTACCTGAGGCGGATTCGCCCGCTCCTCGATCTGTGCCGGCAGTGGAGCAGCGAGATCCTCTACTTTTCACCAGGCTGGGTTGCGTTGCTCGGCAACGGCTCGATCGGGGCGCTCACGGGCGCCAACCAGGATGACGCGCATCGCCTCGTGCGTTTCCTGACGGACACGGCGTGGCAGCCCGCCGCGACGGTTCGGCAAAGCAGCAACATGACGAAGAAAATCCTCGAGAGCTGGGGGGGCAGCAAGGACGTTGCCACGTGCAACGCTGCGTACCTTCTGGTAACGCTGTGCGGCGAGGTCCTCGCGGGTCGCCGGCCGTGCTTCGTCCCGGTGAGTGGTCGGCCTGACTTGGGTCCTTTCGAAACCATTCAGCGCGATTTTCTGAGGGTGGGGGACTTGCGCGAGATCATACTGGCCCCGGCGTACCTTGATCCCGGACAGTCGGGCTATATCCCGCTGCACCTCTATGTGCCCGACGCCTTTCGGGAAAATCCCAAGGACGGGCTGGCCAAAGCGCTGAAGATCATCGCTCGAACCAAACGACGGGCGAGGGATCGGCACGTAGAGCAGGACGTGGAGCATGCCGCCGTGCCGGCGCTCGATGTGGACGACATCTTCTCGCGCAGTCAGTTCCGCGTGCGGACCGGTCAGGCGCGAAGAATGGGCAAGCACGGTGGGGTTGCCACATTTCATGTGGACTTCTCGCAATCGGATCGTACTGGGGATTACGTTGAATCACCTATCGATATTATGAAGTTCTACCATCACCCCTTTGGTTCTGAGGAGGAGGCGCCTGCGTCGGACAGCAAGTTCTTTCGCGTCTGCGTAAAGCTGCAGCGCTGAGAACGGAGACCAACAATGGTCGGCGAGCTGTTGGTCGATATCTTGCAGCATGTGACGCCCAATACGTTGGAGCGCGAGGGGTACCGGCGCCATATCTCTGCCTGCAAATGCTTGGTGATCGCTCACGTTCATCTCCTGCCTTCGGTCGTTTCGCTGTTCAAACGGCTCATTCAGCTCGGCTTTCGCCCCGATGGCATCATCGTCGTGCCCAAGCCCTATTCGACCATAAAGACCGTGAGGGGCGCGCTACGGTATCTCGGTTGTAGTGTGATCGAGGACACGAGCGGGGAATTCGCCCCTGGCCGGTACGATGAGGCGGCTCAGCCGATGCTGCAGAGAGCCTGCCGGCTTGGCCTTGGGCTCCTCGAAAGCGGCTCGTTCCAGAGGTGCGTACTGATCGATGACGGGGGGCTGCTTACAGAGGAGTGGGATCGGTCCAACGGCTTGCGCTATCAGTCGATTTCCGTTCAGCAAACCGCGTCGGGGTTCTCGCACACGCCGCGCGCCGATATCCGGCGCATCGACGTCGCTCGCTCAGCGGCCAAACGGTTCTTTGAAGCGAGGATCATCGCCGGGGGGGTCCTTGAAAAGGTGAAGCTGCTTCATGTCCTGCGTGACACGCGCTCCGTTGGCGTTGTTGGCATGGGGTACGTTGGCCGGCAGATCGCCGCGGAGCTTCTGAGGCGCGGAACGACCGTCTATACCTATGACAAGAAGCCGGAGCGGAAGCTCGAAGGCTGCGTACGCGTGGAGCATTGGTCGGAGTGTGTACAGCGAGCGGATTTCATATTCGGTTGCACGGGTGCGGATTTCATGCAGAGATCCGGTTTGCGGTGGTTGAGCGGTGCTGACGCGAAGCATCTGGTCAGCATGTCCTCGAGGGATATCGAGTTTCAAGAATTGTTGCGCAACGGCGAAGGGATTGAAAGAAGCGGCAAGTTCGGATTGGTAAAGGCATTTTACCGCAGTGCCGGTCCGTTTCTTATAATGAATGGAGGTTTTCCTATCAATTTCGATCGGGACAAGGAATGGGAAAGCGACGAAGCGATAAGCCTCACGCGGGCGCTCGTGCTCCTCGGGGTGCTGCAATCCCTCTATCTCGATGCCGTGCTGCCAAATGCCGCAATCGAGAAGCTCAGCCTTCTGTCTCAGCATGTTCTTGTGAAAACGTGGTTGAAGCGGCGCCTTAAAGCGTGCACAGACTATGGCGTCGAGCAGCGGGACTTCGACAATAGTGCATGGTGGTACCAAAAGTCCGGAGGCGGCGAGTACAAGGGCGATTTGATGTATGAGGCTGCCAGCCTCCAGTAGGGCGAGCGGTGCTATCGAAGGCCCGTCGCTTGAGCATCCAGCAATGGCCGACATCAAGTCCGCGCGCACCAGAAATTGTACATGCCGTTGAAGGTGCCCGGGTTGGCCGCCTCGAAGTCGGTCCACCGCTCCAGGGTGCTTGGCCAGGCGACGCCTGGAAACCGCGCCTGGAACCGCGCGAAGACGCCCCGCTCGAGCTGGAAGCCGCGGAATGCCAGGCCGTTCTCCTTGAGGAAGTGAGCGATCTCCGGCAGCGTCACGGGGCGCTCGCTCACGTGCAGGGCGAGGTCGCGGAAGTTGCTCGTCGTGTAGAAGTCGCGGCTGGCCTTCAGGTCGCCGCCCGGCTCGCCGGCTGGGCGGTCGAGCAAGACTTGCCGGAACCGGCACAGGGCCGCGTCCGGGCAGCCCGTCCCCGGATAGGCCGGGTCGTCGCGCAGGGCGCGCAGGCCCCGCCGGGCGGTGGCGCTGTAGAGGCCGAGCAGCATGCGCCCGTCCCTGGCGAGGCATTGGATGAGCCGCCGCCAGCCGGCGAATGGATCGGCCAGATGGTGCAGCACGCCGGTGCACTCGATCGCATCGAAGCGGCCGATGTACTCCTCGCCGAGCTCGGCCAGACTCCGCAGGTCGGCCTGGGCGAAGGCGACGTTGCCGGCGCCATACCGCTCCGCCATGCGCGCCGCGTAGGCGAGGCTGGCGGCCGAGAGGTCGATGGCGAGCACGCGCGCGTGCGGACCATAGGCCAGCGCCGCCTGCACGGCCTGCTGGCCGGTGCCGCAGCCGGCGATCAGCACCTCGAACGGCCGGTCGAGAAACGCCAGCTCCCCGGCGCTGAAGTAGGACCCCAGCATGCGGCGCATCCGCGCCGGCGACACCACGCCCACGCTCGTCCAGCGCGGATAGGGGCTCGCCTCGTACTGCTCCGCGACCGCCTGCGCCGTGGCATCGGCGAAGGCGCCAAGCCTCGACCCCCTGCTGGGCTCCAGCCTGGGCATGCACGCGGCACGCTCGCGCTCGTCGGCGGCCTCCGCCAGGCGCCGCACGACGACATCGCGCAGCGCGCGGGGGCGGATGCCGTCCGCCTGCTGCGGACTGACATCCGGCCCAAGCAGGTCGGCGAGCGGGCGATATAACATCGCTAGCAGGAGCATGCGGCCCGCCGCCACGTCACCGGCGAGCAAGGCGCGCTCTGAGAGCCCGAGCCGGTCCAGCGCTGCCGCCTCGTCGTCGCCGACGGTCCAGACCCGCTCGTTGATCCCGCACTGCTCGGCGAGCGCCAGCGCTAAGTCGAAGAGCGCGCGGTCCGCAAGGCGCTCCGGCGGCACCTCCAGCAGCAGTGCCCGGCGCAGCGCGGTCAGGAGCCGCTCCGAGTCCGGGCTGCGGAAAGAGCCGGTGCGCAGGACAGCGAGGAGCAACCCGTCCTTGAGGAGGGGCGCCGTCCGGTCACGGCACAGGGTGCGGGCGGTCGCGTTCCAGCCCTCGCTGCGGCCGCTGGCGAGCGCCTCTCCCAGCGGGCCGGCGGCCGCCAGGTGGCGGAGCGCCGTCTCGGCGATCGGCTCCCGGTCCACGGTGGCGTGCGCCAGCGCCGCCTTGAGGCCCGCGGCATCGAGC
>JBAPMW010000530.1:0-2916 GCA_049278815.1 Hyphomicrobiaceae bacterium | reverse complement strand
GGCGGCCGGCGTCGGCGCGGCGCTCACCAGCCCCTCGAGCCCGGTCATCTGCGTGGTGGGCGACGGGTCGAGCCTCTACACCATCCAGGCGCTGTGGTCGGCCGCCGAGTACGACACCGACATTCTCATCGTCGTGCTCAACAACGGCGGCTATCGCGTGCTGGAGGCCATTGCGGCCAAGGGCGGGGCAAAAGCGGTCGACGGCGTCGAGATCGGCCACCTGGATTTCGTCAGGATCGCCGAGGGGCAGGGCGTGCGCGCCGCCCGCTGCGCCCGCGGCAGCGAGCTGGCGGGGGTGCTGAGGACCATGCTGGCGGAGAAGGGGCCGCGGCTGCTCGAGGTGACGATCACGGACAAGGAAGAAGCAATGAGCATGATGGCCAAGATCGCGTCCGCGCCCAAGGCCCCCGACAAGTTCTTCATCGGCGGCAAGTGGGTGGAGCCGCTCTCCAACCGCAAGCTGGACGTGATCTCGCCCGTCACCGAGGAGCGCATCCTGAGCTACCCGGAGGCGAGCCAGGCCGACATGGACCGCGCCGTCGCCGCCGCGCGCGAGGCCTTCGACAACGGCCCCTGGCCGCGCATGGCGCCCACCGAGCGCGCGCGCTACCTGCGCAAGGTGGCCGAGCACCTGGCCGAGCGGCTCGACGACATCGCCTACTCCTGGACGCTGCAGGTGGGCGCGCCGATCATGCTCACCAAGAAGCTGGTGGGCCAGAACCCTACCCTCTTCAACTACTACGCCGACCTGGCCGAGACCTATCCGTTCGTCGACGAGAGGAAGCGCGACGACGGCGGCAAGGTGAAGGTGGTGAAGGAACCGGTGGGCGTGTGCGCCGCCATCACGCCATGGAACGCGCCGCTGGTGCTGCTCTCCTACAAGGTGGCGGCGGGCTTGGCGGCCGGCTGCACCATCGTGTCGAAGCCGTCGCCGGAGACGCCGCTTGAGGCCTACATCCTGGCCGAGTGCATCGAGAAGGCCGGGCTGCCGGCGGGCGTCTTCAACCTGGTGCCGGCGGGCCGCGAGAGCGGCGACTACCTCGTGCGCCACAGCGGCATCGACAAGGTGGCCTTCACGGGCAGCACCGCCGCCGGCAAGCACATCGCCGCGGTGTGCGCGGAGCGCCTCGCCCGCGTCAGCCTTGAATTGGGCGGCAAGTCGGCTGCGATCCTGCTCGACGACGCCGACTTCAAGGCGGCGTTGCCGCCGCTGATGGTCTACACCATGCCGATCACCGGCCAAGTGTGCTTCTCGCTCACCCGCATCCTGGTGCCGGAGTCGCGCAAGCAGGAGTTCCTCGACCTGTACCTGGGCGCCGTCTCCAACATCAAGGTCGGCGACCCCTTCGATCCGGGCACGCAGATGGGCCCACTCACCATGGCGCGCCAGCTCGACCGGGTGCAGGGCTACATCGCCGCCGGCCGCGGCGAGGGCGCCAGGATCGCCTGCGGCGGCGGGCGGCCGAAGGGGCTCGACAAGGGCTACTTCATCGAGCCGACCGTGTTCGTGGACGTGAAACCCGACATGAGGATCGCGAGAGAGGAGATCTTCGGCCCCGTGGTATCTGTCATCGCCTACACCGACGAGGACGACGCCATCGCCAAGGCCAACGACTCCACCTACGGCCTCTCCGGCGCCGTGTTCACGACCAACCCCGACCGCGGCTATGCCATGGCGCGCCGCATGCGCACCGGCAGCGTCACCGTCAACGGCATGATCGTCGATCCCAAGCACCCCTTCGGCGGCTTCAAGCAGTCCGGCATAGGCCGCGAGGGCGGGCCGGAGGGTCTCGATAACTACATCGAGACCAAGACCATCCACATCGCCTGAGCCGTGCCGGCAGGAGAAGAGGCCGCCGGGAGCACCCCCGGCGGCTCTCCATTTGGCTCGCGGCTGTGGGCGACATCGATCGACGTGGCGGCGAGGCGCACCATCCACATCCTGGAACCTGAGGCCCGGGAGCGGTAGGATAGCACCGAGGAGCAAGCCTTGGAGCGCATGCGATGAAGATCCTGGAGACCCGCACGGCACCCAATCCGCGGCGCGTGCGGATTTTTCTCGCCGAGAAGGGCATCTCGGTGTCGTTCGAGGAGCTGGACCTGATGCAGGGCGCGCTCAAGACGCCGGAGTTCACCGAGAAGAACTGGTTCCAGCGCGTGCCGGTGCTCATCCTGGACGACGGCACCTCCATCTCCGAGACCGTCGCCATCTGCCGCTACTTCGAGGAGCTGCAGCCGGAGCCGGCGCTGTTCGGCAAGGGCGCGCTGGGCCGGGCCACGGTGGAGATGTGGAGCCGCCGCATGGAGCTGGGGCTTTTCCTCGGCGTGGCGCAGGCGTTCCGGCATCTGCATCCGGCCATGGCGCACCTGGAGGTGCCGCAGGTCGCGGCCTGGGGCGAGGCCAACAAGCCCAGGGTGCTTGAGGTGCTGGGCTTCCTGGACCGCGAGCTGGCGAACCGGCAGTACATCGCCGGCGAAGCCTTCTCCGTCGCCGACATCACCGCGCTGGTGTCCCTGGATTTCATGAGGCCGGCGCGCATCCAGCGTCCGCCGGAGCTGAAGAACCTGGAGCGCTGGTACCAGGAGGCATCGGCGCGCCCCAGCGCCAAGGCGTAGTGCACCCATGCTGGCCGCTCGGAACCCCCTCTCCCCGCCGCCCTCGGGCCATCCACGATGGCCACCTCGCCAAGACGATCCCGAGGGCGACGGGGAGAGGGATGGGGTGAGGGGCAGCAAGAGGCTCCAACCTCTCAACGGCGAGTCTCTGCGCCGCCGCGCTGGCCCGGACGGGATCGGCAAATCTTCGAAGCCCCTCGCGGAGGGCATTTCCCCTGGGGCTGCCCCTCACCCTGACCCTCTCCCCGCAAGCGGGGAGAGGGGATACCGTCGTGCGCGTTTCGGAGACCAGCAATGAGG
>JBAPMW010000529.1:0-1520 GCA_049278815.1 Hyphomicrobiaceae bacterium | reverse complement strand
TCCAGGCTGGGAAGCCGGAGGTCGAAATCGGCCGCGCGCGCGAACAGTGCATCCTTGCTGCCGAAGTAGCGCATCACCATCGCGGCATCGATCGAGGCGCGGGCAGCTATGTCCCTGACGGTGGTGCGCTCGTACCCGTGCGCCGCAAACAGCTCCCGCGCGGCCGTGAGGATGGCCGCGCGGGTCCGCTCGGATTTGGGCGTCCTGCCTTGCGAATCCGCCATCCGCGAATGATGCCAACGCGCGTTGACAAAAGCAATCGACCGGCATATTGTCAACATCTGTTGACTTTTTAGACCTGCACTGGCTTCGACGCCCCCGCGCACAGGCGCCTGATCGCGTCAGGCCGAGATTGGGAGAGGCCCCATGAGAGCAACCGCACAGGGCGATCGCCGGCTGGGCTCGATCCTCGAACGACAATGGCTGCATGCGATTGGCCTGATCGTCCTGCTGTCGGGGTGCGCCTGGGCCGCGCAATGGCCCGCCCTGCAGCAGGGCGGGCTCTGGGGACTGCGATCGATCGACTGGTTCTGGATCGCCATCCTTACCGCCGTGGTCCACCAGGTCTACGTCTGGCTGTGCTGGCGCATCGAGCTGCACGGCAAGGGGCTGACGGCGCTGCTCGGGAAGGCGGCATTCCCAACCTTTGCGGTTGGCTTCGCCAGCATCGGCATCGCCCGGGTAGTCGCCATGTTCACGCTGGGGTATTCAAACCAGGCGAGCGTTGCGCTCGACCCCACGCTCGATCCCTGGGCGCTGAAGATCGCGGCCGTCGTCGCCCTGGTCCCGGCCCTCTATCTGTTCTACTCGGTCAAGCGCTACTTCAGCTTCAGACGCGCGTTCGGTGCCGACCACTTCGATCCGTCCGTGCGCACCCTGCCATTCGTGCGCGGCGGCATTTTCCGGTTCACCTCCAACGGCATGTATGTGTTCGGGTTCCTGCTCTTGTGGGTCCCGGGCCTTTGGTGGGCGTCTGCCGGGGCGCTCTCAGCCGCGCTGTTCAACCACCTCTACATCTGGGTGCACTACCTCGCCACGGAGCGGCCCGACATGGCGCGCATCTACGGGGCCGCGTCACCGCAACCCGCGGTTGAGCCATCGAAGCATGCTTCGTGCTAGGGCTTCTAGATCGCGCAATTGTAATCAGCTACCATCCGTTTGGTTGATGGCTTCAAGCCCGTCTACGGGTAAGAGTGAAGCAGCGACTGCCGCAGGCTGGGTTCCCTTCGAAGGCGCGAGCGTAATCATGTGTGCCCCACGCGCATGCGAGAGGACGCCGACTGCCGGCACTGGCTCGTTGGTTTTGTGGCATCTTTAGCCATCCTAATGGAGGACACTCATGGTTCGCAGTAGCATCTGGATCGGCATTGGCGTCTTTATTCTCGCCATGCTGGTATCTGTCGATCCTTCCAGTCGAAATGTCGCCTTGAACGAGATCTCGTTCACCGGCTCGCCGGCCCTGGCCAAAAAAGGGAAGGGTCCGAACATCGACCTGCCATCGATCTTCGACACCATCGAGG
>JBAPMW010000528.1:0-1745 GCA_049278815.1 Hyphomicrobiaceae bacterium | reverse complement strand
GTGCGGGAGAAGCGCGGCGCCGGCGCCGGCTGCAGCACGCCGTCGCGTGTCACGAAGGTGCCGCGGGCGACGTTGTGCGGGTGGCTCGCCACCTCGCCCAGCGCCAGGACCGGGGCGACGCAGGCATCGCTGCCTGCGAAGATGCGCTCCCACTCGTCGCGCGTCTTGGTGGCAATCGTCTCGGCGAAGCGGCGCTTGAGCTGCGGCCAGCCGGAGCGGTCGTGCTGCCTGGGAAGCTCGCTCAGCTCGATGCCCAGGCGCTCGACGAACGCCTCGTAGAAGCGCCTCTCGATGGCGCCCACCGCCAGCCACTTGCCGTCCTTGGTCTGATAGGTGTCGTACCAGGGCGCGCCGGTGTCGAGCACGTTGACGCCGCGCTCGTCCTTCCATGTGCCCTGCGCCAGCATGCCGAACATCAGCGCCATCAGCGTGGCCGAGCCGTCGACCATGGCCGCATCCACCACCTGGCCCTTGCCGGACCTCTGCGCCTCCAGCAGCGCGCACACCACGCCGAAGGCCAGGAGCATGCCCCCGCCGCCGAAGTCGCCCACCAGGTTCAACGGCGGCACCGGCGCCTCGCCCTTGCGGCCGATGGCGTGCAGGACGCCGGCCAGCGCGATGTAATTGATGTCGTGCCCCGCGGCCGGCGCGAGCGGTCCATCCTGGCCGAACCCGGTCATGCGGCCGAGCACCAGCCTCGGGTTCAGCGCGAGCAGCACATCCGGGCCGAGCCCCAGCCGCTCCATCACACCGGGGCGGAACCCCTCGATGACGGCGTCGGCCTTGGCGGCGAGCCGCTTCACCACCGCCCGCCCGGCCTCGGCCTTCACATCGACGGCGATGGAGCGTCGCCCGCGGTGCAGCACGTCGAATTTGACCTCGCGGCCCGGCAGGCCCAGGTCCGCCGGCTCGCGCCGATCCACGCGCACCACCTCCGCCCCCATGTCGGCCAGCAGCATGGCCGCAAACGGCGCCGGCCCGATGCCGGCCATCTCAATGATGCGGTATCCGGCGAGCGGGCCCATGGTGTTGCCTCCATGTCGGTTGGAGTCCAGCGCAGCGATGACCTCAACACAACACTGGGGGCGCGCTTTGGCAATTGTTGGGTCTGCCGGGCTCCGCTCCTGCGTCACCCCATGGGGCTGGAGCGCAGAGGCGGTGCCGGGCTCTCGTGGAAGCTGAAGCGCCGCACATCGCGGGCGCTGTGCAGCACGCGTGCAATGATCGTCCTGGTTGGCGTTACGCGGAAATAGATATTGTAGTTGCCGTGCACAACGAGGCGAAGGCCGGGGCTGAGGTTGGGACGCGGGGTGCCGCTGTGGCCCAACTTGGCTATGCGTTCTATGTGACTGCGGAGATTCGCAAGATATCGCTCGGCGGTCGCTTCACCGCTGACCGTCGTCAAGCGAGCATAGATCGAAGCGAGGTCACCTCTCGCTCGACGCGAGATGATCAGCTTCTTTGCCGGAATCGAGCTTCTCCCTCTCGGCTATCTTCGTCCCTTCAGCCACAATGTCCGCCATAAACTCCTCTGCGCTGGCGTAGCTATATACGCGGCCCGCGGCGATATCGGCATCACCCTCAGCGATCAGGCGCCGCAGCTCCTCCAGCTCCGACTCGCTCTCCGGCTCGCTTGCCTCAAGAAGCTGAAGGCTGGCGCGCACGACCTCGTCGGCGCTGCGGTAGTTGCCCGTCGCGAGCAGCTGCTCAACGATGGCATCGGCCTCGGGGCCGGGGGTGTAGGT
>JBAPMW010000527.1:0-9908 GCA_049278815.1 Hyphomicrobiaceae bacterium | reverse complement strand
CCCTTACTCCCCACTCCCCTCTACTTCCCGGCCTGCATCAGCACGCCCACGTGGACACCCACCGACCGCGCCAGCGCGGCGAGGTTGTAGCCGCCCTCCAGCATCGATACGAGCCTGCCGTCGGCATGCTTGTCCGCCACCTCGGCGATCCTGGCCGTCGCCCAGCCAAAATCGGGCTCGGTGAGCTGCAGGTTCGCCAGCGGGTCGTCCTTGTGGGCGTCGAAGCCGGCGGAGATCAGCACCAGGTCCGGGCCGAAGTTGCGTAACGCCGGCAGAATGCGCGATTCGAACGCCTCCTTGAAGTGGTCGCCGCCGTCGCCCGGCCTGAGCGGGGCGTTCCAGATGTTGCCGACCCCGGTCTCGCCCGGCGCTCCGGTGCCCGGATAGAGGGGCATCTGGTGGGTGGAGGCGAAGAGCAGGTCCTTGTCACTCCAGAAGATATCCTGCGTGCCGTTGCCGTGGTGCACATCGAAGTCGACCACGGCGACGCGTTCGACGCCGTGCCTTTTACGGGCGTAGATGGCGGCGATGGCGACGTTGTTGAAGATGCAGAACCCCATGGCCCGCTCGTGCTCGGCATGGTGGCCGCAGGGGCGCACCTGGGCGAAGGCGTTCCTGATGCCGGAGCTGGCATCGAGCACGCGATCGACGGCGTGAAGGCCCGCTCCCACCGCCCTCAGCGCCGGCTCCCACGACCTGGCCGACAGGGGCGTATCGGGGTCGAGCCGCACCGGCTCCTCCCCCGACTGCGGCCGCACGCTCTTGATCCAGTCGATATAGCGCTGCGGGTGCGTCAGCGCGATCTGCGCCTCCACATCCTCCCTGAGCGGCGCCTCCTCGCGCACGAGGTCGGCGAACATCTCATGCGACAGCGCCTTGTCGATGGCCCGCATGCGGTCGGGCCGCTCGGGGTGGCCGGGGCCGGTGTCGTGCTCAAGGAACGAGGGGTGGGTGAGGAGCAGGGTGGACATGGGTGGCGAACCGCGCGCGACATGGGACCGAGGCAAAGTAGGCCCATCGGCGCAGGTCGTCATCCGAGAATAGCGAGTGGCGAATAGCGAATTGGGAGAACGCTGTTCACTCTGCATGGGCGTATATACATCGCCAAAGGCGCCATTCCCTATTCGCTACTCGCAATTCGCTATTCGCCCCTTGAAAGGAGGAGCAGGGCGTCCAGGCTCGCGCCCGGGGGCCTCTGACCTTATCGCGTGGGGCGCAAGAACGCCCTGCCCGGTCGTCTCCGACGGCCGCCTGGCGCTTGGATAGGCCTATCCACCAACCAGCAGCGGGGTATCGGAGGCTCGACTTCACCGCATCCGGCCACCTGCGCTGGCGCTTGGATGGTCTGTCCACCAACCAGCCGACGCACCGGACTACGGCCCCCGGCTCCTGCATTGAGGTGCGGCCCTGCAGGGAGCCGGCGCCTCATCTCCGGGGCGCGCACATGAGACCACACGGCGAGGCGGGAGTCACGATAAATCCGTATACACTATTAAGCGGAGTTCACTATCCCCATGGCGCCGATCTGTGCTCAGGGCAGCACATCGAGCCGAGCGCCGCCCGGATCCCCTCTCCCCGCTCTTGCGGGGAGAGGGTTAGGGTGAGGGGCAGCCACAGGGGAAAGCCTCTCCACGCAGAGCCGCGCGTCCGAGCGGACCTTGCGAAGGCCGTTGATAGGTTGGCAGCCCTTGGCTGCCCCACCCCATCCCTCTCCCCGCGCTGATGGAGCGCGACGCGAGGTTGGCGCTGCGCGGGGAGAGGGAGGCGCGTCCGACCCCCATGGCACCACTCATGCAGGCGAGCGCCACGCTCTGAGGTCCCGCCAGATCGCCGCCGCCGCGTTGCGCCCCGGCAGGCCGGTGACGCCGCCTCCCGGATGGGCACCCGCCCCGCACAGGTAGAGGCCCGGCAGCGGCATGCGGTAGTCCGCATGACCGAGCACGGGTCGCGCGCTGTAGAGCTGATCCGGCGTCATCTGGCCATGGAGGATATCGCCGTCGACGAGCCCGAAGCGCCGCTCCAGATCGAGCGGGGACAGCACCTGGCGCGCGATGACGCTGCCCTTGAAGTTGGGGGCGTGGGCGGCAACCGTGTCGATCGTCAGGTCCGCGACCTCCTCCTTGGCATCGTCCCAGCTCCGTCCATCGGGGAGCCGCGGCGCCGCGTACTGCACGAACAGGCTGGCAACATGCCGCCCCGGCGGCGCCAGCGTAGCGTCGAGCGTGGAGGGGATCAGCATCTCCACCACCGGCTGCCGCGACCAGCCGTACGCCCGCGCATCGAGCCAGGCGCGCTCCAGATAGGCGAGCGACGGGCCTATGACGATGCCGGAGCCGTGGTGGTCCCTCGCGGCCTTGCCCGGCCGGCAGGTGAAATCGGGCAGCTCCGTGAGCGCCACGTTCATCCGGAATACGCCGGAGCCCGACTTCAGCCCGGTGAAGCGCCGTCGCAATTCCGGATCGATCGCGCCCTCCGGGACGAGGTCGCGGAACAGCAGCTTCGGCGGCACATTGGCGGCCACCGCCCGTGCCGCAAGGCGCTCGCCCGTCGCCAGCTCCACGCCGCTGGCCCGGCCTCCCTTGACAACCAGGCCGGCCACCTCGGCACCGGTGCGGATGACGGCCCCGCGCGCCCGCGCCGCCTGCGCGATTCCTTCGCTGATGGCGCCCATGCCGCCGACGGCGTGGCCCCACACCCCCGGCCTGCCGCTTACCTCGCCGAAGGCGTAGTGCATGAGCAGATAGGCCGTGCCCGGCGCATAGGGGCTCGCATAGGCGCCGACGATGCCGTCGAAGGCGAGCGCGCCCTTCACCACGTCGCTTTCGAACCACCCGTCCACAAAATCCGCCGCGCTCTTTGCCAGCAGGTCGAGCAGCAGCCGCTTCTCCTCGAGCGCAAGCCCCGCCAGCCTGCGCGCCAGGCCTGCCCCCTTTACAAGCTCCGGCAGACCCCCGCCGATATTGGGCGGCGCCCGCAGCGCCAGATCGCGCAGCACCGCGGCGGCCCGCGCCAGCGCCGCGTCGTAGACCGGCAGGCGCTCCGCGTCGCGCTGCGAGAATTGCGCCACCGCGCGAGCGCGGGCGGCAGTGCCGTGCGGCATCAGCAGGAAGCGGCGCTCGTCAACCGGCCAGAAGTTGGCGACAGGCCGCTCGACGATGCGCAACCCATGCGCCCCGAGGTCGAGATCGCCAATGACGCGCGGGCTGAGCAGGCTCACCGAGTAGGCCGCCACTGAGTTGCGGAAGCCCGGATGGAACTCCTGCGTAACGGCCGCGCCGCCCACTACGGCATTTTTCTCCAGCACGACGACGCGCAGGCCCCTGCCGGCGAGGTAGGCCGCGCAGGTCAGGCCGTTGTGCCCGGCACCGACGATGGCGACATCGTATCGATCATGGTGGCGATCCTGCGCCATGCCCTCTCGACCCGCTCTTGACCGCCGGTCCGCAGGCCGGTCTCCATTTGCAGTTGAGCATCCCAGCCCGGTTGTGCCTCGGCGGGTGCAAGTGTGCTACCCCAGACCCAAGCGATACCCAACCTCGGCGGAGACGATCATGGCCAAGCCCGCGCTGCTGATGACCGGTCAGATGATGCCCCTCGTCATGAAGGGCTGCGAGGCCGCCTTCGAGGTGCATCGCTACTGGGAGGCCCCCGACCGCGATGCCTTCCTGCGCCACCTGGGCCCCTCCATCCAGGCCATCTGCACGGGTACCTTTACAGGGGTGCAAACCGACGACGCGCTGATGGGGCTCTGCCCCAATCTCAAGATCGTCTCCAACTTCGGCGTGGGATACGACTCGGTCGACATGGCCGCGGCGGCGCGGCGCGGGGTTGTCGTCACCAATACGCCCGATGTCCTGACCGAGGAGGTGGCGGACACCGCGCTCGGGCTGCTGCTCACCACGGTGCGCGAGTTCTACCGCGCCGAGCAATGGCTGCGCGACGGCCGCTGGGCCAAGGAGGGCGACTATCGCCTTACCCCGGCCTCCCTGCGCGACCGCTCGGTGGGCATCGTCGGCCTCGGCCGCATCGGCAAGGCGATCGCCCGCCGCCTGGAGGCGTTCGGGGTGCCCATCGCCTACTTCGGCCGCAACCGGCAGGCCGTCGGCTACCGCTACTATGCCGACCTGGTGGCCATGGCACGCGACGTCGATACGCTGATCGTGGTGACGCCCGGCGGGCCGGGCACGCAGAGCCTCATCGACGCGGCCGTGCTCGCCGCCCTGGGGCCGCGCGGCATCCTCATCAACATCTCGCGCGGCTCGGTGGTGGACGAGGCGGCGCTGATCGAGGCGCTCAAGAGCCGCACCATCCTGGCGGCGGGTCTCGACGTGTTCCAGACCGAGCCGAAGCCCAACCCGGCCTTCCTGGAGCTCGACAACGCCACGCTGTTCCCCCATCTGGGCTCGGCCTCGCAGCACACGCGCGACGCCATGGGCCAGCTGGTGGTGGACAACCTCGTCGCCTACCTGGAGCGCAAGCCGCCCAGGACGCCGGTGCCGGAGACGCCGTTCAAGGGGTGGTGACAAGGCGAATAGGGTTCCGACCGTGACCCCTTGCTATCGTCCCTCTGCCGGCCTCAGGGAGTAGCGCTTCGCAAGCAGTTGGTACAGCCACTCGCGTTCGATCTCGCTGGCGGTCAGTGCGATGTCGAGACGCAGCGCATCGGCATCGACCGTCAGCCGATTGCCGTCATTGGTCTCTCGCAAGCGCAGCGACTGAAGCTTCGGCCGGTCAAGCTCGACGCGCGTCCGCTTCGGAAACATGGACTTCCATGCCTCCTTGCGCGATGTGTAGCCGGAATAGGTCGGGGGCGGTGGGACGCCGGAATCGTACATCACGCTATGTGCCGCCAGGCGTAGTGTTTCTGCCACGGAAGGGCGAAACATCCGAAACAGCGAATACATCACCATCACGCCTCCCGCCGTCCAGGCCGCGAGCCAAAAGGTGAGGAAGCCGTTCGCCCCACCCCGAGGGGCACCTGACGCCAGGCTCGAAACGGCGCTGATCCATCCGAAAGCCCACCCACCGAGCCAAGCCAGCAGGAACAAGCCCATGAAATACCGCATAGGGCCGCCGCTCCCGTGCGGAACCATGATCAGGGTATCGGCACCATCCGTTGACACCACGATTTTGGAGCCGCTTGGCAATTCGCGGTTCATTTCGATGTGCCCCCTGTCGACTACGATTGTTAACGAGCGCAAAGATTGCATGGCGCCTCGGTATGGCGCCACAGTGGCGGTTCAGCCGAGCCGCGCCCCGCGCGCGGTGCTATGCTGCGGCAGCTCTGAAGCCCAAGGAGATGGAACGCTGCGCCTCTCGATCCTCGATCAGTCCGTCGCCGTCGTCGACCGCCCGCACGGACAGTCGATCCGCGACACCGTCGCGCTCGCTCGGCTCTGCGATACCCTGGGCTATCACCGCTTCTGGGTGTCGGAGCACCACAACCACGCCAGCATCGCCGGCTCCGCGCCGGAGGTCCTGCTCGCCGCCATCGCCGGCGTGACCAGGCGCATGCGCATCGGCAGCGCCGGGGTGATGCTGCCGCACTATTCGCCCCTGCATGTGGCCGAGCAGTTCCTGGTGCTGGAGGCGCTCGCGCCGGGGCGCATCGATCTGGGGCTCGGGCGTGCGCCGGGCTCGGACGGCCGCACGGCCTTCGCGCTCAACCCCATGGCCAACGAGCGGCCCAACCACTTCCCCGCCGACGTGCGCGACGTGATCGCATGGACCTCGGGTGCGCCGTTGCCGGAGGGGCACCCCTTCCGCATGGTGAAAGCCCACCCCTTGTCCGAGAGCGCGCCCGAGGTGTGGATGCTGGGCAGCTCCGACTACGGGGCGCAGGTGGCCGCGCATTTCGGGCTCCCCTACGCCTTCGCCTGGTTCTTCACGGACGGCAAGGGCGGCCCCGAGGCGCTCGACCTCTACCGCGAGCTCTACCAGCCGAGCGCGCGCCATCCCGAGCCGCATACGGCCCTCTGTGTGTGGGCGCTCGCGGCGGAGACCGAGGAGGAGGCGCGCTTCCAGTTCCTCTCCCGCGCCCGGGTGCGGCTCCTGCGCGACACGGGCCATTTCGTGCCCCTGGAGCCGCCCTCCCTCGCTGCCGCATTCCCCTATACGGCTGCGGAGCTCGACCGCATCGACCGGCTGCGTGAGGACTCCTTCGTCGGCACCGGTCCCCAGGTGGCGGAGCGCATCAAGGCGCTCGCCGCCCGCCTCAACGTGCAGGAGATGGCCGTCGTCACCTGGGCCTACGACGAATCTGTCCGCCACACGAGCTACCGCCTGCTGGCGGAGGCGATGGGGCTTGCGCAAGGCGGGTAGGTTGGGGTCAACCTCGGCGAAAGCCGGGGCAGACCCAACACATTCACAAGCGCCGCTCTCTTGTTTGCGTTGGGTCTTCGCTGTCGCTCGACCCAACCTACATGCTGCGAGCCAGCGGCGCCTTGCCTTGCACGGAGGAGGGTGCGAGGCTCCGGCCTCAGCATATCCAACAGAGACAACCGGAGCCAAAGAGGAGGACCTGATGCCCAAGATGTCGGATTCCCGTCGCAAGAAGATCCAGGCCAAGCAGCGGCAGAGGAGCGCCGCGCAGAAGCGCGTGAAGAAGGCGGCACGGCGGACGCAGAGGGGCACCGAAAGTCCAGCGCCGGCGTGACGCGGCCCCGTCGCTCTCCGCGGGCGTCATCCCCGCGCAGGCGGGGACCCAGGCCACCTCAAGGCATAGGGTTGCTCTCGGTGAGGCGCCCGCGCGGCAAGTGTGCCGCAAGCAACGCGCGACCCGCTGCGGAGGGGTGACCTGGGGTTCGGCTCGTCGCGGATGAAGCGGTCGACCTCGGTGCCCGCCTCCGCGGGCATGACGCCGTGGGGAGGTGTGCGCGTTTCACAAGCGTCCTACCCACGACCTCGATATCGCCCGCCGCATGCACCGCCGCATCGTTCTGGAGGACGGCGCCGTCGTGTCGGACGGCGGGCAGCCGCGCTGGATCAGCCCAACCGCCGTGCCGCGCGCCGCAGGCCCTGCAGGATCGGCTCGAAAGCCTCCTCGTCGCGGCTCTCCGGATAGACCATGTACACGGCCGACGTGAACGAGCGCGAGCGGGCCGGGATGCGCAGGCGCTTGCGGGCGATGTGGTGCTGGACCAGCCGGCGCGGGAAGTGGCCCGAGGCGTGGTTGGTGAGCAGGTAGTCGAGGCCCATGGAGCCGAGATCGAGGTTAACGCCGGTGTTGGCGAGCTCGGGGTAGGCGGCGGCGTGGTCGGCCTGGAAGTCCGGCCCCCAATCGACGAACACATAGTCGGTCTGGCTGCGCCGGCGCCCGCCGGCGCTGGTGACGAGCACGAACTCCTCGTCGAACAGGTGCTCGGTGGTGAAGCCCGGCGGCTGCCCCGGCTGGTACATCACCGCCAGGTCGAGCGTGCCCTCCAGGAGGCGCTGCACCATCACCGCCGGCAGGCTGGCGCTGGCCGAGATGGCGATGTCGGGCACGTTCGCGCGCAGCCAGGAGATAAACTTGATGAGGAATCCATCCCAGAGCGCCGCCGGACCGCCCACTGCGAGGTGGTCGCGGTGCTGTCCGGCGAGGCCCACCTCGTGCTGCGCGTGCTGCCACAGGCGCACCAGTGCCAGC
The DNA here is from genome assembly GCA_049278815.1 of Hyphomicrobiaceae bacterium. Lineage (GTDB taxonomy): Bacteria > Pseudomonadota > Alphaproteobacteria > Rhizobiales > Hyphomicrobiaceae > AWTP1-13. The sequence continues at coordinate 2,281 of JBAPMW010000527.1, read as the reverse complement.
GCGTGCTTCTGGAACTGCTCGCCCGCCCCTGTCAGTGCAGCGCCATTCTTGGAGCGGTCGAACAAGGTGCGGCCGAACATGTCCTCCAGCCCCTTGATGCGCGCGCTCACGGTGGACTGCGTGACGTTCATCTTGCGCGCCGCATCGATGAAGCTGCCGGTCTCGGCAACCATCAGGAAAGTACGTGCGAGAGTGATGTCCATTGCGACGACCTGTGCGCTTTGACGACGCTGTAAACGCATCTATCGAAAAATCCGATAGGCGTCAGCGGAAAAATCCGTTTGTGCACTCGCCAAAAAATTTCCACATTGAGGATGGCCCGAGTCCCGATTCGGGTGACTACACCGGGTGCAACCGGAAACATCAACCGAAGCACTACGCTAGAATAAGGATGGCGACAATGAAAGCGAAGAAGAAAGCAGCCGCGAAGAAGGCCCCGGCGAAGAAGCCCGCCGCCAAGAAGAAGGCGAAGAAGTGACACGCGTGCATCCTTTGAGGAGGGCTTCGACGGCGCGTGCATCGCCTGCGATGGCTGCAATCGGGCTCCTGCTGGGCGTCTCCGTCGCGCAGGTATCCGCGGCACTCGGCGCGTCGATCAGCAATCGCGACGAGCGCGACTACACGGTGACGATCATCGAGGGTGAGGCCAAGGCGGATCACGCGCTGAAGCCTGCGCAGACGTTGTCGGATGTCTGCCTCAAAGGATGCACCATGCGGCTGAACGGCAGCGAGGATGACGCTTATCTGCTGGCGGGAAACGACGCGGTCTCGATCGAGGACGGCACCGTCTTCTACGATCAGGCCGAGACTCCGGAGAACGCCGCGCCCTCTGCCGCCGGCAAGCGGCCAAAGCGCAGGGGCTGACGCCCGCAGGATGGGCGGCTTAGCTTGGCGTAGGGCGTGTTAGGGCGATAGCCCCTAACCCGCCGCTGCAGCAGGCTGCCATTTCATCCCCTTCCGACGGTCAGAATGGCGGGTTACGCGCTTCGCGCTAACCCGCCCTACGACCTCAAGGCATTGGCCGCAACATCCAGCGTTGCGCCGAAGCGCTGCTCGAACGCGGTGCGCAGAGCGCGGTCGACCTCGCCGAGGCTGACGTTCCGCCCGAGCGCGGCGAGGCTCGTCACCCCGGCGTCGCGGATGCCGCAGGGGACGATACCCTTGAAGCCGGCGAGATTGGGCGCCACGTTGAGGGCGATGCCGTGCGAGCTGACCCAGCGGGAGAGGCGCACGCCGATGGCGGCAATCTTCTCGCGGGTCTCCTCGGCCGCCGCCGAAGCGTCGGCGCGGCTCGCCCCGTTGGCGCTTTCGTCCGGACGCCGGCGCACCCACACCCCGACACGGCCCGGCCAGCGCTCGCCCTGAACGCCGAGTGTGGCCAAGGCGTCGATCACCCAGTCCTCCAGGGCGGTCACGTAGGCGCGCACATCGCCGAAGCGGCGCCGCACATCGAGCATGGCGTAGGCCACGCGCTGGCCGGGACCGTGGTAGGTGTGCTGGCCGCCGCGACCGGTGCGGTAGATGGGCAGGCCCGAGGGCGAGACCAGATCCTCGGGCCGCGCGCTGGTGCCGGCGGTGTAGAGTGGCGGATGCTCCAGCAGCCACACCAGCTCCGGCGCCGTGCCGGCGGCGATGGCCGCCACCCGCTCGGCCATGACGGTGCAGGCTCTCTCGTAGGGCACAAGCTCGCGCGAAACCGTCCATTCGACAGGGGGGCTCACGGCGACCCTCTTCGCTCGGATCGTTTGCACCTGGTTTGCACCTGCTCGCTCTCCGTGGCGACCGTGTAGCATGGGCTTAGGCTTCGTGGCCCCATCAATGAATATGGGCGGCTCACCGCCGATTCAGCACGGGCCAATCGGCGCAACCCCGTTGCCAGGATGCCGGCAGTGACCCCGGCAGTGGCCCGCTGAGGCCATCTGGGATTCGCAGCTCTGAGGGCTGCGTCGGCCTCGATGCAGCGAGCAGGCTTGGCGCAGCCGGCCTGAGACAAGGCGCCGCCGAATGCGGAGGCCTGTTGAGGCTGGTGACGACCAGGCGGCAAGTCCGGTCTTCCGGTGCAGCAAAGTGATATGCGCCGATCCTTGCCATCCCAAGCATCGCGCTGCGCCCGCTTGTTTGCGCCGCTCCGGTTTGCTACAGAGCGGCGCAGCGATGCGGTCGTGGCGGAATTGGTAGACGCACCAGCTTGAGGGGTTGGCGCCGCAAGGCGTGGAGGTTCGAGTCCTCTCGACCGCACCAATACAACTCGTTTGTCCTTATTTACCAATAACTTATTGAC
>JBAPMW010000526.1:0-3687 GCA_049278815.1 Hyphomicrobiaceae bacterium | reverse complement strand
CAAGCGGGGAGAGGGGATTGCCCCGCTTCACCCTCATCGAGGCCGACGCCCGCAAGTGCGCTTTCCTGCGCGAGGTGGCCCGGCAGACGGGCATTTCCCAGGCCGGCATCGCGGTGGATATCCTGTGCGCCAGGGCCGAATCAGCTAGAATATCAGTTAACGAAGGCTTGCCGCGTGTCGTGTCGGCGCGTGCTCTTGCTCCGCTCGATCGGCTCTTCGAGCTGGCTGCGCCGTTCTGCCCGCCCGGCACCACGCTCCTGCTCCTGAAGGGCAAGGAGGCGGAGCGGGAGGTGCAGCAAGCGCTGAATCGCTGGCAGTTTCAAGTCGCGTTGCGTCCCAGCCACACCGATAGCCACGGCCGCGTCGCCGTCGTCACGAACCTCGAGCGCAAAGCGAAGGATTGACATGTCCGCACCGAACCCGCTCCGCGTCCTGGCCATCGCCAACCAGAAGGGCGGCGTGGGCAAGACCACCACGGCCATCAACCTCGGCACCGCGCTCGCCGCCGTCGGCGAGAACGTGCTGATCCTCGACATCGACCCGCAGGGCAACGCCTCGACCGGCGTCGGCGTCAACGAGAGCGAGCGCCACATCACCAGCTTCGACATCCTCACCGGCCAGGCCAGCATCGCCAGGGCCGGCGCCAGGACGCTCGTCCCCAACCTGTCCGTCGTCCCCGCCAACGCCGACCTGGTCGGCCTCGAGGCCGAGATGATGGCCCAGCAGAGCCGCCCGTACCGGCTGCGCGATGCCATCTCTGCCCTGATTGCCGAGCAGCGCGCCAATCCCGCGCAGGTGCCCTACACCTATCTCCTGATCGACTGCCCGCCGTCGCTCAACCTGCTCACCCTCAACGCCATGGTGGCGGCACACGCGGTGCTGGTGCCGGTGCAGTGCGAGTTCTTCGCGCTGGAAGGCATCTCGCAGCTCAAGACCACCATCGACCAGGTCCGCGCCACGCTCAATCCCACCTTGGAGATCCAAGGCGTGGTGCTCACCATGCACGACGCCCGCACCGCGCTGTCGCGCGAGGTCGCGACCGAGGTGCGCTCGTTCTTCGGCGCCAAGGTCTACGAGACCATGATCCCGCGCAATGTGCGCATCGCCGAGGCCCCCTCGCACGGCAAGCCCATCATGCTCTACGACTACGACAGCCCCGGCAGCCAGGCCTACATCCGCCTCGCGCACGAGATCATCGAGCGGGAGCGGCAGCTGCGCGCGGCGTAGGTTGGGTCTGCGCTTCGCTTGACCCAACCTCGTGAGATCGTGAGATCGTGAGATCGCCAAATCGTGAAATCGATCTCACGACTTCACGACTTCACGATTTCACGTCTCTGGAGTCAGGAATGTCCGACACCGCCCGCAACGTCCCCGCCGCGCCGATCCCCCTCCACAAGGGCCGCCTCGGCCGCGGCCTCGCCTCGCTGATCGGCGAGCCGCAGCCGCAGCCCGATGCGCACCTGCCGGCGCACGGCGAGCAGCGCCTCGTTCCCATCGCCGAGCTGCATCCGAGTGGCCTCAACCCGCGCAAGCACTTCGCCGACGCGGAGCTCGTCGAGCTCGCCGACTCGATCCGTGCCAAGGGCCTGGTTCAGCCCATTGTCTGCCGCCCCGACAAGCAGCGCGGCGGCTATGAGATCGTGGCCGGCGAACGGCGCTGGCGGGCGGCGCAGCGCGCTTGCATCCACAACGTGCCGGTGATCGTACGCGCCCTGAGCGACCAGGAGGCCCTCGAGTTCGCCATCATCGAGAACGTGCAGCGTTCCGACCTCAACCCTATGGAGGAGGCGGGGGGCTACCATGAGCTCATCGACAAGCACGCTTACACCCAGGAGCGCCTGTCGGAGGTGGTGGGCAAGAGCCGCAGCCACGTCGGCAACACGCTGCGGCTCTTGAAGCTGCCGGCCGAGGTGCAGACGCTGGTCCGCGAAGGCAAGCTCACCGCCGGCGCCGCCCGCGCCATCATCGGCCAGAAGCACGTGGACTCCCTCGCCGCTGAGATCGTCAATCGCGGGCTCAACGTGCGCGAGGTCGAGGCGCTCGTGAACGACATGCAGCAGGGTGCGCGACCGAGCCCCGTCGCCGGTGTCGCGCCGCTCCCCGGTCGCATCGGGCTCGGTGCCGGGCCGGGATCATCCTCACGGGCTCCCGCACCGAAGGATGCCGATACGACGGCCTTCGAGAAGGACCTCACCGACGCCCTCGGCCTCACGGTGGAGATCCGCCGTGGCCCCGGCGAGACCGGCTACCTCACGATCCAATACGGCAACTACGAGCAGCTCGACCACATCCGCAACCGTCTGGTCGGGCGGTGATGGGGTCAGACCCTGCGGGCTACGGGATTCACACAAGTCCCTCAGGGGCCGAATAAGCCCTTGAAATGAATCGAGAAGTGCATAGCGACCACATCTTCGACCTCATCTCGTAAGTCTTTGAATTGATTCGCCATCATTCTCTTGCGACTCAGATGAATGCCGTAGCCCTGCGGGTCTGACCCCATGGCGCAACCTTGCTCGTTTCTCCCCGCACCACGTCGTGGAGATCTTGACGGGGATGGTGACAGCCATCCGTCCACTTGACGCCTGTCCGGCATAGTTGTTGGAGTGTCCGGCGTAGGGTCGGTGCACGGGGTCAGCCCCGGCCTCCGCCGGGGCGCAGGGTCTGACCCCTGCCGCCGGGGCGGAGGTCCGACCAGGCCAACCAAGGAGGCGAGGTGGCACCTCCCGAGGCATCATGAGCGACGACGTGCTGCAGCGCCTGGCAGCAACCATCCAGGCGCGCCGCGGCGAGACCGTGGCCAAGTCCTACACCAGGCAGCTCCTGGACGCGGGTCCTGAGCGCTGCGCCAGGAAGCTGGGCGAGGAGGCGACGGAGACCGTCATTGCCGCCGTCGGCGCGGATCCGCGGGCGCTCACGCGGGAGGCCGCCGACCTCGTCTACCATCTCCTGGTGGTTCTGGAATGCCGCCAGATCCCCTGGCGGGACGTGCTCGCCGAGCTCGAAGCGCGCATGGGCACCTCCGGCGTCGCCGAGAAGGCCGCGCGCGGGCAGCCGTCATGAGCGGCGTCTACGGCTCCGACGACCGGATCGCGCCCCGGCCGCTGCCGGCGGCCGAGAAGATCCCTCTCGGCTTCTCGCCCTACCGGACCTTCACGCGCGAGGAATGGGCCAAGCTGCGGGCCGACACGCCCATGACGCTGGTGCCGCGCGAGCTGGAGCAGCTGTCGGGCATCATCGAGGACCTGTCGGTGAGCGAGGTGGAGCAGATCTATCTGCCCCTCTCGCGTCTGCTCAACCTGCACGTGGCGGCGGCGCAGGAGCTGCATGCCGCCACCACGCGCTTCCTCGGGCGTGCGGACAACCGTGTCCCATACATTGTCGGCATCGCTGGCTCGGTGGCCGTGGGAAAGAGCACCACCGGTCGCGTGCTGAAGGCCCTGCTGGCGCGCTGGCCAGACCATCCGCGCGTCGATCTGATAACGACAGATGGCTTTCTCTATCCCAACGCCGAGCTCAAACGCCGCGGCCTGATGAACCGCAAGGGCTTCCCCGCGAGCTTCGACACGGCGCGCCTCCTCAACTTCCTGCACGACGTGAAGTCGGGCAAGGAGCGCGTCGAGGCTCCGGTCTACTCGCACTTCCATTACGACATCGTCCCCGGCCAGAGCATCTTCGTCGAGCGGCCCG
>JBAPMW010000525.1:0-6022 GCA_049278815.1 Hyphomicrobiaceae bacterium | reverse complement strand
GCTGAAGACCGTGCAGTCGAAGAAGATCGACCCGAAGCTCCTGATCACCCATCGCTTCCGGCTCTCCCAGATCCTGGAGGCCTACGATACGTTCGCCCGCGCAGCGAGCACCCAGGCGCTCAAGGTCATCATCGAGGCGTAGAGTAATCCAGCTGCAGTCTTCACAACGCTCTCGGCGAGGTCATGTGTGTCACGGCCTGGCGTAGAGAGGAAGCAGAGCAGAAAGATCGAGGAGTCATGAAAACCCATCGAATGGTGTTGTCCGCGTTGCCGATTGCAGCCGCGCTGGGGCTCGCCGGCCCGGACGCGCACGGCCAGACACAGGCGACGGTCTCCCGCGGCAAGGAGATCGCCGAGCGGCTCTGTGCCGGGTGTCACGCCATCGACGGCCGGCAGGGCAGCACGGTGCAGGGAACCGATGTGCCGAGCTTCAGGGCCCTCGCAGACCGACCCTACCGAACGCCCGAAAGACTGCAAGCTTTCATCATGACGCCAAGACATCCCATGCCAGCCATTCCTCTCGAGCTGAGTGAAATCAGGGATGTCGTTGCCTACATCCAGTCGCTCAAATAGGAGGAGCATTTTCGGGCTTACGAATTCGACATGATCGAAACGACCACACGGGATCTCAAAGTGCGCAAGTACCATGGTGCTTTGCGCCCGCCTCGGTCCCTGCGCCTCGACGCTTTGATGCGCGTCAATCCCGTCACCCGCATTTACCGTTCTACTGGACTTGCCGCGCAAGCAGCGAGCCATTGGAGGTCATCATGTTCAAGCACATCCTGATCGCAACCGACGGGTCGGAGCTGGCCGACAAGGCCGTTGCCCAGGGGCTCGCGCTCGCCAAAGCCCTGAACGCGAAGGCAACCGCCGTGACCGTGACCGAGCCGTGGGATGCGCTGTCGATGGCGGCGCTGGCGGAATCGCAGATGCGCAACCCCGTTGCCGACTATGAGGAGCGCATGGCCGCCGTGGCCAATCGCATCCTGTGGTCGGTGGGCGAGGAGGCGAAGAAACAGGGTCTCCCCTGCGCCACCCTGTACGTCAAGGACCGCCATCCTGCCGAGGGCATCATCGAGGCGGCGCAAGCGCAGGCGTGCGACCTGATCGTAATGGCGTCGCACGGCCGGCGCGGACTCGCCAGGCTCCTGCTGGGCAGCCAAGCCAACAAGGTCGTGACCCTCAGCCCAATGCCGGTGCTCATCTGTCGTTAGCGCCAAGCCCGCGCCGAACGAGCGACCGCAAGCCCGCTCCGCCGTGAGTTGCGCCGAGATCATGCCGCCTGCGCGGCAGGCCTTGCGGGCTCCTCGCACTCTCCATGTAGCCGAGTTTCATCTTGGACCGGACGCCGGGCTCCAGGCCAACCACCAGGACAGTGCGCTTTTGGCAGTGGCGTGGGACCTTTGATCGGCATCAATTTGCTCCGGCATCGCAGCATTTAGATCTCTTGCAACACGGGAGCTACCGCATGACGCGAGGTTTGCGATGGCCTACAAGATGATTCTCGTTCATTGCGCCGACAAAAGGCGCGTTGCGCGCATCGTGGGTGCCGCCGTTGAGCTGGCCGAACGGTTTCAGAGCCACCTGACCGGCCTCTCGATCGCTCCGCCGGTACGCGTCCTTCCGACAGGCGTGCCCGGCACTCCGGACACGCTGGTCATCGACGAGCGCGGTCAGGCTTACCGCCGCGACAATCCGGAAATGAAGGCCGCCTTCGAGGCGGCAGTTCAAGGCCGGGCGAGACTCTCCATGCAAAGGACGAGGATACCGCAGGAGCTATTGTCGGGACCGCCCAAAGCAAGAGTTGCGACCTGATCGTGATGGGCTCGCACGGCTATCGGGGCGTGACGAGGCTTCTCCTCGGCAGTGTCGCGATGAAAGTCCTCTCGCTGAGCAACATGCCTGTTCTGATATGCCGCTAGCAATCTGCGGAGTAAAGTCGCGCGGCGAAGTGGGCCCCTCCTTCGCCTAGCGCAGCTGCGCCAGATCATCCCAATGCGCGGCGGAAGGAAGCGGCGAACGTGAAATTCTCCCCCGCCTGATCATACGTTATGTGATCAGCTCAGCCACTTCACTTGCGCGCGGCGCTCGACGTGCAGTTGATATCGGTCTTTCGATCTCACGAAAAAGTGGCGTCGGTCGGCGTCAAGTCTCTTGCGCTGGATCAATCTCGGCACGGAACCAATGCGTTTGACTCTCCACGCGTGCATTGAAGAGCGGGGGAGCCAATGAACAAGCAGCCCACACGGGACGAGCACTGGAGATTCGTGCCTTACTCGGCCTCGACCAGCGGCGGGTGTCTGGAGTCTTGAGTCGCAGGCTGTTGGTATGGGCAGGACTGGCCGTGCTCCTCCTGCTGCTTGCCGCTACCGCGATTTTGGGCGGTGGCGAGAGCGCCGAGCGAAGCTTCGTCGTGGAGCCGGCGAGCCGGGCCGATCTCATCGTCATCATCACGGCGACGGGCTCCGTGCAGCCGACCAACCAGGTCGATGTGTCGAGCGAGTTGTCCGGCACGATCCGCCACGTATTCGTGGATTTCAACTCCCCGGTGAAGATCGGCCAGGTGCTGGCTGAGCTCGACACCCACATATGCGTGGACTCTCGTCGGCATGATGTTCGCAGCCGTATATGTGCTGCCTATCGCAATAGGTCTGTTCGCATCGAAGCTCCGGACAGCAGTCATGCTTGCAACTGCCAGCTTTTGCGGTCTGTATGCTTCCGTTTGGTCCGCATTGGAACCACTGTTGGCGCCTCTGGCTAGCGCTATGCCCCAATTTGAGCTGCTTACAGTTGTGGTCCTCACTTTGCTGGCTGGGACGCTGCAGGCGGCGCTTCTGGCCGCCCTGGGTTTCGGGGCAAAGCGCTTGCTGAGAGGACAGTGCACACGTCTATCCACGTCGTAGCGCTGCCGCCAAAATGCTGAACCCGTGAGCTGAACAACACGGACTGGTCGCGACGATGGGGAGTAGGCGCAGAATTGCTATGCGCCACCGTGACGTTGATGGCCGCTGGCCCTCACAGATGTCGCGAGATCAACGACGAAGCCACAGGAGCGTATCAGTTGCCGCCGCCATCTTGATCTGAGCAGGGGCGCGAGACGACGATACTTCAGATGCCATCGAAGAGCTTGCATCCACAATCGCTGCGGAAGACCGGCGACGCCGAACCGGTTTGCGAGGAACCCCAGCGAACCCGCAACGCGCATGGCGAAGACGGGCTTGGTGCCGTCGGCAGCACCGCGTGCAGCGCCTTGAGCGCCGTGCCGTCGCCACCGACGACGACCAGATAGTCTGCGTCAGAAAGGTCGCTCTGGCCCGTAGCGCCGCTCCCTCGGCGCAGGAAGGCGCTGCTCTCATCTTTGGAAAGGTTTCCTCCGACCGTCAGAATGGGCAGTCAGCCGCCCATTGCCTTGGCAAGACTTGCTGCAACGTCGCCGGCACGGTCGGCACCGCTCGAACGTCCGTGGCCAGAAGAAGGTGTTGCATGACTGATCCCCGGAGGTCATCGCCGCCAACGTCGCGCTGCCTCATCTTCTTTCCTCGACGGCCCGTGCGCTCTCGGGCCACAGGTCCTTGATTTCTCGGGGAAGCTGTGTGATCACATTCGCGACCTCGCCCGGATCGCAGTGATGCGTCAGAAGCGCGAAGACGTCGCGGACGGCGCGCTCCGGCGGGTTCCGGTGCGGCAGCAGCTTGAGGGTCACGCCATCGAGGAACTTCCGCTTCGTGCGCACCTTCTCGGGCACGTGGCGTGGCTGCCAACCCTCGAAGTAAATCCCGCGCACGATCAGCGGTAGCTGTGCACCGAGGTCGACCGCCTCTTCGACGGTGAGACGGTCCCGGAGTTGGTGCAGGACGGCCCGCAAGATGCTGTAGGCCTCGCTCTCGTCCGCAAGATCGGCATTATCACGCAGCTCCTTGAGCCATTCCTGCGTCTGTTGCACTGCGTGGCTGACGGTGGTTGGAAGGGTCACAGCAGTTTCTCCTTGCTTTGCGTGTGCCGTTCATTTTTCGCGGCCGGTCAAGAAGGGAGCCAGCGCTGTTGTGTCGGGCGCATGGTCCAGACGGTCCGCATATGGCGCCCAGTTCGTCGCCGACCATGCGCTGCGCCTCCGCTCGTACCCCGTGCATCACATCGGCAGTTCCGCCTGCGGGGCCTGCTCCTTCCTGGGCTCCGGCAGCTCCGTCATGGTCGCCTCGGTAAGCAGCAGTACGCTGGCGACGGAGACAGCGTTTTCAAGCGCGATACGTACCACCTTGGTGGGGTCGATGATGCCGGCCTCGACCAGATCGACGTACTCATTGCGCGCGGCATCGAAGCCAAAGTTGCCTTTGCCCTCGAACATGCGTGCTACGACAACGCCACCGTCGACCGACGAATTGTCCGCGATCTGTCGGGCAGGGGCCTCCAGCGCCCGCTTGAGAATCTGGGCGCCCGTCCTCTCATCACCCTCGCATTCGGCTTCCGTCTTGGCCACGGCTTCAACGCAGCGCAAGAGCGCGAGGCCGCCGCCCGCCACGATGCCTTCGCTCACCGCCGCCTTGGTGGCGCTGATGGCATCGTCGAGCGCCTCCTTCTTCGACTTCATTTCGGATTCGGACGGCGCCCCGACGCGGATCACTGCCACGCCGCCGGCGAGCTTGGCGAGGCGCGCCCGCAGCTTCTCCCTGTCGTAGTCAGAGGTGGTTTCCTCGAGCTGTTGCTTGATCTGCTTGATGCGGCCCTCGATCTCGGCCTTCTTCCCGGCACCTTCAACGATCGTGCTGGCCTCTTTCTCGATCGTCACCCGCTTGGCACGACCCAGCATGTCGAGGTTGACATTCTCAAGCTTGATGCCGAGGTCCTCGCTGACCACCTGGCCGCCGGTCAGGATGGCGATGTCCTCGAGCATCGCCTTGCGGCGGTCACCGAACCCCGGCGCCTTGACGGCGGCCACCTTGAGGCCGCCGCGCAGCTTGTTGACGACCAGCGTCGCGAGAACCTCACCCTCCACGTCTTCGGCAATCACAAGCAGAGGCTTGCCGGACTGGACCACCGCCTCCAGCATAGGCAGCAGGGACTGCAGGCCGGACAGCTTCCTCTCGGCGATGAGGATGAAAGGGTCCTCCAGCTCGGCCACCATCTTCTCGGCATTGGTGACGAAGTAAGGCGAGATGTAGCCGCGGTCGAATTGCATGCCTTCAACGACGTCGAGTGCAGTTTCGGTTGTCTTCGACTCCTCGACCGTGATCACCCCCTCGCCGCCGACCTTCTCCATGGCCTCTGCAACCAGGTCGCCGATGGCAGGATCGTTGTGCGCGGCAATGGCCGCCACCTGGGCCTTCTCCTTGCGCGCCACCACGGGCCTCGAGATCGTCTTCAGGGCTTCGGTGACAGCCTTTGCGCCCCGCTCCAGGCCGCGCTTGAGATCGATGGCACTGGCGCCGGCGACCACGTTGCGCACACCGTCGGCAAAGATGGCGTGGGCCAGGATGGTTGCGGTGCTCGTACCGTCGCCGACGGTTTCGCCTGTCTTCTCGGCCGCTTGGCGCAACATCCGCGCGCCAAGGTTCTCTTCCGCATCCTTGAGGTCAAACTCCTTGGCGATGGTGACGCCGTCATTGCAAACGAGCGGGGCACCCCATTTTTTCTGCAGGAGCACCGATTTGGACTTTGGGCCCAAGGTGACGCGGACGGCGTCGGCGAGCTGGGTGGCGCCGCGCAGGAGCTTCTCACGCGCCTCGGAACGGAACAGGACTTGTTTGTGTGGCATGCCAGACCTCTTGCTCGGGCCGCGGGCCTGCCGCGCCCAACGGGATTGGGGTCAGAGAAACCTCGCCCCCATTCGGTCTCTCACTGCCCGCTCTTGCCTTGCCGATGGTTGGTCACAGCGCCTTGATGTTGATCAATGGCCTGGCCGCCGTATGTCTGCCGCCGTCGAGCGGAGAAAGAGAGGAATTGCCCAACGGCTTCTTGGCAATGATCCGGATTGCCGTTCACCATTGTCGACCGCAGGAGGAACTTGACAGTGTCAAGCTGCGTC
>JBAPMW010000524.1:0-5249 GCA_049278815.1 Hyphomicrobiaceae bacterium | reverse complement strand
GGACGGGGATGCCTGACACGTTCGTGGCGCAATCGGTGGCGGAGACGTGCGCAAAGCACGATGAGCGCCGGTTTGAAATGACGTTCGTGGACGCGAGCGGCAGGAAGCAGACGATAAGCCTGCCTGTCGGTGTCGCCGCTGACCTCGTACCTGTCCTGCAATCGCTTTCAGCAGGGCTAAATGATACCGGCATCGAGTTCACCAAGATGCCCAAATCAACCGCCGTGGGCAGCGCCCGGTACGAGCGGCTGGTCCTGGTCCGGTTCGACGACGACCCGCCCTACGCCCTCAACGTCGATGAAGCAGAGAATCTCTGGCGGGGGGTGCGCGAGGAAGCCGAGCAAGTGTCCCGCATGACGGCGCCGGCGCGCCAATAGTCTTGCGGGCCCTTTGGGGTAAGGCGGTCGTCTTGGTAGCGTGCGTTTGGCCAAGGACGATAGGCTGCCTAGCGCGACAGCATGCGGTCGACCCAGCCGAGGAAGCCGCCCTCCGCGGAGGCGGGCTGCAGCTCCGGCGCCTCCAGCGGCGCGGCTTGCCGATTGCGCGGGGGGAGGTACTTGTTGGTCGGGCGGTAGCCGAGCTCCGGCATCAGGTCTACGCCGCCCCGGTCGGCCACCAGCCTGGAGACGGCCGAGCCCGGATCGCCGAGGTCGCCGAAGTGGCGGGCGCCGGTGGGGCAGGCGGCGACGCAGGCGGGCACGCGGTCCTCCTCGGGGAGGCTCTCGTTGTAGATGCGGTCCACGCAGAGCGTGCATTTCTTCATCACGCCCACGTCGGTGTCGAACTCGCGCGCCCCGTAGGGGCAGGCCCAGGCGCACAGCTTGCAGCCGATGCACTTGTCCTCGTCGACGAGCACGATGCCGTCCGAGGCGCGCTTGTAGGAGGCGCCCGTCGGGCAGACCGCGACGCAGGCGGGCTCGGCGCAGTGCAGGCAGGAGCGCGGGAAATGCACCGTGCGCGTGCCTGCCTCCGTTGCGTGCTCGTAGGTGTGGACGCGGTTGAACCACACGCCGTCGACGCCGCCGCCATAAGGGTTGATGTCGGTCAGCGGCGCCATGTGGCCGCCGGCGTTCCACTGCTTGCAGGAGGTGACGCACGCCTGGCAGCCGACGCAGGTGTCGAGATCGATGACGAGGCCGAGGCTCTTGTCGGTGCGAGCGGGCGTGCAGGTCATGGCCGTGCCTTCCCGCGCTTGCGGCAGAACTCGGCCCCGAAATCGAGCTTGGCCGGAGTAGGGGAGAAGTGCGGCGGCGATTGCAGCCGAGGGAGCTGGGGCTCGGTGAATCCCTTCTCGGCAGGGCTACACGCAACGAGGCGTACGCGCAGGTCGAACCACGCCGCCTGGCCGGTCACCGGATCGGAGTTGGAATAGCGGCGGCCGGCGGCATCGGGCGGCAGCAGGTCGCCGATGGCGTGGTTGAGCAGGAAGCCGCGGGTCGATTCGGCCGCATCGTCGGCGAGCCCCCAGGCGCCCCGGCGCTTGCCGATGGCGTTCCAGGTCCAGACCGTGTCGGCATTGACCCCGTCGACCAGCCGGATCTGCCCCTTCACGCGGCCGTGCGGGCTCTCGACCCAGACCCAGTCGTCGTCGTTGAGGCCGAGCCGGGCGGCGGCGACGCGATGCACGAACAGGCGGTTCTGGCTGGTGATCTGCCGCAGCCAGGCGTTCTGCGAGCCCCAGGAGTGGTACATGTGCATGGGGCGCTGGGTCAGGGCGTGCAGCGGGTATTGCGCTACGCCTGCTGCCACCTCCTCGAACGGCGCGTACCAGAAGGGCAGCGGATCGAAGTAGGTCTCGATGCGCCGGCGCTCGCTCGCGGGCGGCACCACAGCCCCGTGCCCCCGCGCTGCCAGGCGGAAGCGCTGCAAGGGCTCGCTGTAGAGCTGGAAGACGACCGGCTCCGCGCTCGGCAGGAAGCCCACCTCGACGGCGAAGTCGAGATAGGCGCGGTTCGCCATCTTGTAGTAGCGCTGGCTCGGCTCCAGCTGGTGATGCCAGTAGCCGCCGTTGTCGATGTAGCGCTGCAGCTGATCGGGATTGGGCTCCCCCTTGCCGATCCGGTCGCCGTCCTTGCCGCGCCAGCCGGCCAGCGGGCCGATGCCGGGCACGCGCTCGTGCTTGACGATGTAGTCGGCGTAGTCGCGATACCTGGGGCCGCCGTTCTCCTCGTCGACGAACCCCGGCAGGCCCAGCCGTGCACCGAGCTCAATGAGCACGTCCTGGAACGGGCGCACGTCGCGGTCGGGCTCGACCACGGGGTAGCGGATCGCGTCGCCCGGCCCGTCGGCGTCGCTGATCGGCCGGTCGAGCAGGCTGATGCAGTCGTGGCGTTCCAGGTAGGTCGTGTCCGGCAGGACAAGATCGGCATAGGGCACGGTCTCGGAGTAATAGGCGTCCGAGTAGATGATGAACGGTACCCTGTAGGCGCCGGAAGCGTCGGTGTCGGTCAGCATGGCTAGGGTCTCGACGGTGTTCATCGACGAGTTCCACGCCACGTTGGCCATGTAGACCATCAGGGTATCGATGGGGTACGGATCGCCGGCCCAGGCGTTGCGGATCACCGCGTGCATCACGCCGTGGGCGGCGAGCGGGGCCTCCCACGAGTAGGCCTTGTCGATGCGCACCGGTGCGCCGGCCGCGCCGACGAGCAGGTCCTCGGGCGCGGTCACGCAGCCGAGCGGCATGCCGGCGAGCGGTGTCATGGGCCTGCCGCCATCCTTGCCGCACGGTTTGGGGCCGGCCGGCGGCGGCTTCGGGAAGGGCGGCTTGAACCGGAAGCCGCCCGGCACGTCGATGGTGCCGAGCAGCGCCTGCAGCAGGTGGATCGCCCGGCAGGTGTGAAAACCGTTGGTATGGGCCGAGATGCCGCGCATGGCATGCATGGCAATGGGCCTGCCCCGCATGGCGGCGTGGCGGCGGCCGGCCCAGTCGGTCCAGGCCACGGGCAGCTCGATCGCCTGCTCGAAGGCGACGTGGGCAAGCTCGGCAGCCACCCGCTTGATCGTGCCGGCGGGAACCCCGCAGCGCTCCGCGACCGCCTCCGGCGCGCAGCTCGGGTCGAGGTAGCGCTCGGCGATCAGGGTGAAGACCGGTGCGCAGCGGCGGCCGCGCACCTCATAGCGGCCTGTGAGTGCGGGGCAGATGTCCGCCCCCAAGGCCACGGCCGCCGACCCGATGCGCCGGTCCCAGGCGAGCGGCTGCCCCTGCTCGTTGCGCAGGAGGAGGCCGTCGTCCGCGGCGCCGGGCTCCGTGACGACCAGGCAGGGCGCGTTGGTGTAGCGGATCAGGTAGTCGAGATCGACCCGGCCAGCCTTCAGCAGCTCGTGCACGATGGCCAGCACGAGGAGGCCGTCGGTGCCGGGGCGGATGCCGATCCAGTCGTCGGCGATGGCGTTGTAGCCGGTGCGGCACGGGTTGACGGAGACGATGCGCGCGCCGCGCGCCTTTAGGCGGCCCAGCCCGATCTTGATGGGGTTGGAATCGTGGTCCTCGGCCACGCCGAAGAGCATGAAATACTTGGTGTATTCCCAGTCGGGCTGGCCGAACTCCCAAAACGAGCCGCCGATGGTGTAGAGGCCGGCTGCGGCCATGTTGACCGAGCAGAAGCCGCCGTGGGCCGCATAGTTGGGGGTGCCGAAGCGGCTCGCCCACCAGCCGGTGAGCGCCTGCGACTGGTCGCGGCCGGTGAAGAAGGCGAGCCGCTTGGGGTCGGTGGCGCGGATGCGGGCCAGGCGGTCGGTGGCGATTCCCAGTGCCTCCTCCCATTCGATCTCGCGGAATTCGCCCACCCCGCGCGGGCCGGTGCGCAGCAGCGGTTTGCTGAGGCGGGCCGGGCTGTAGTGCTGCATGATGCCGGCAGCGCCTTTACCGCACAGGACGCCGCGGTTGACCGGGTGGTCCTTGTTGCCGGCGATGTAGCGCACCTTGCCGTCGCAGATGTGCACGTCGATGCCGCAGCGGCAGGCGCACATGTAGCAGGTGGTCTTGGCGATGCGGTCCCCCACGACGGGGGACGTGGCGACGCCGTCACCTTCCGCGGGCGCCTGCGTATCGGCGAGCGGCCGCTGCGAGGGCGCCGAGTTCGCACCGCGAGGCCCATGACCGTTCTGGTGCCCCTTCATTGGGCGGGCAGCCTTGGCTTGCGGCGGGACTTCGCTCCGGTTTGCGGCATGGGCATTGAAAGTCCGTTGGCTCTCGCCGGCAGCAAGCAGCCGATCCGGTCGATCGGCCCAGCATATGGGATTTTTGCATTCGGTCGAAGCAGGAGATTATTCGACCTCTGAGCCCGGCATGGCTGGAATGCTTGTGCTGGTTGCCGCGTGGAGCCGCACGGCGCGTGCCGCGGGCACTTCGCAACCGCAGCAACCGCGGCCGTGAAAGCGACGGCGGCGGGCTGGCGGGGCTTTACGCCCGGCGTGGCCCCAACGAGCGTCTCCACCAGCCCGCGGCCGCTTCCCGTGCCGGCTCACCGCGCCTCCCGGCCGAGACGGGGTCGGCCGGGCTCTTGTACCCCGCACCAAGCACAAGAGCCCAATGCCGACGATCGGCCCCGGAATGCGGGTACGGCAATTGTCCCGCACCTTCCGAGACCTGCCCGGCGGTGCCCGAGGCGATGGAAATTGGGACGCCCCAGGGCTCCGCGGGTGCTGTCAGGCTGGACGAGGCGGCGTGAGGTGAGCGTGAACGGCTGTTTCACGGTGGCTTGACGCCTGGCGAGATAGTGGGGTGACGAGAGCGTAGGCAGAGCGGTGAGGGGAGAGCCGGCGGTGGCTGCACATTGTCTAGGCACACCGCGTTCGCTGGGCACACCCGCTCCGCGTGCTCGGAGCCCCGGCGCGGTCCGCAACCTTTGCCTGAATGCGAGCCTGCCGCAGCACCTGTATGCCGGCTTGGCGCATCGGCCAGCCGACACGCGCAGGATGCTCCTTAAGCTGGCTGTACACATGAAGGACAGCGGCAATCCCAGCGACGACGAGAACAGGAGCATTCCCGCCGGCTACACGTACCTCGGTCAGCTGGTAGCGCACGACCTCATCCACAACGTGCTGCCTTTCTCGGGCACCGCCCTCAGGGGCCGCCGCCCGGTTCAGGACGACATGGACCTGGTGCGCGATTACCGGACGAACCGGCTTGTGCTCGACACCATCTACGGCGGGGGCCCATCCACCGATCCACTCGTCTACGGCGTCGAAGCGTCGCCGACGCGGCGCAGCTTCAAGCTGCGGCTTGGAGAGGTGCGCGTCAAGAG
>JBAPMW010000523.1:0-10711 GCA_049278815.1 Hyphomicrobiaceae bacterium | reverse complement strand
TGAACAGCTCCAGTGCCTCAGGGTTGGCCAGCGCCTCCTTGTTCTTCACCTCGCGCCCGTGGACCACGTCGCGGACGGCGAGCTCGGTGATCTTGCCCGACTTGGTGCGTGGGATGTCGGCCACCTGCACGATGCGGGCCGGCACGTGGCGCGGGCTGGCGCCGGTGCGGATCTGGCGCTTGATGCGGTCGCGCAACCCCTCGTCGAGGGCGTGGCCCGGCTTGAGGACGACGAACAGCACCACGCGCACGTCGTTGTCCCAGGCCTGGCCGATGACAATCGCCTCCTGCACCTCCTCCAGCTGCTCCACCTGGCGGTAGATCTCCGCCGTCCCGATGCGCACGCCGCCCGGATTGAGGGTGGCATCGGAGCGCCCGTGGATGATCATGCCGCCGTGCTCGGTCCACTCGGCGAAGTCGCCGTGGTGCCAGACGTTGGGGAAGCGCGAGAAGTAGGCCGCGCGGTATTTCTCGCCCTTGGGGTCGTTCCAGAACCCGACCGGCGTCGACGGGAACGGCTTGGTGCAGACCAGCTCGCCCTTGCCGGCGGCGAGCGGCTTGCCCTCCTCGTCGTAGACGTCCACGGCCAATCCGAGCGCCGGCCCCTGGATCTCGCCGCGCCAGACCGGCTTGCCGGGGACCCCCAGCACGAAGCAGCCGCAGATGTCGGTGCCGCCGGAGATGGAGGCGAGATGCAGGTCGCCCTTGATGGCCTCGTAGACGTAGTCGAAGCTTTCCGGCGCCAGCGGCGAGCCGGTCGACAGCATCACCCTGACGGCCGAGAGGTCGTGCGTCCTGGCTGGGGCCAGCTCGGCCTTCTTCAGCGCGTCGATATACTTGGCCGACGTGCCGAAGTGGGTGCACCGCTCCGCTTGCGCGTAGTCCCACAGGATGTTGCCGCTGGGATGGAAGGGCGAGCCGTCGTAGAGCAGGAGCGTGGCGCCGCTGGCGAGGCCCGAGACCAGCCAGTTCCACATCATCCAGCCGAGCGTGGTGAAGTAGAACAGCCGGTCGCCGGCCTTGATGTCGGTGTGGAGCTGCTGCTCGGTGAGGTGCTTCAGAAGCGTGCCGCCCGCCGAATGCACGATGCACTTGGGCATGCCCGTCGTGCCCGACGAGAACAGCACATAGAGCGGATGCGAGAACGGCAGGCGCTCGAAGGTGGGCGGTGCCTCGGGCTGGGAGCGCACGGCGTCGTTCCACGTGACCGCGCGCCGGCCGCTGTGGATCAGCGCCGTGTTGAGGCCCTGTGCGACCGCATCGGCTTGCCCCAGATAGGGCACCACGATCACCTCGCGCACCGAGGGCAGCCGGGCGACGATCTGTACCAGCTTGTCGGAGAGGTCGATGGCCTTGCCGTTGTAGTAGTAGCCGTCGCAGGCGACGAGCACCTTGGGCTCGATCTGGCCGAAGCGGTCCAGCACGCCCTGCACGCCGAAATCCGGTGAGCAGGACGACCACACCGCGCCGATGGCGGCCGCGCCCAGCACGCAGACGATGCTCTCGGGCATGTTGGGCATGATGGCTGCCACGCGATCGCCCGCAGTGACCCCCGCGGCGGCGAAGGTGCGGCCCGCGCGGCCAACGTCGGCCCTGAGCTCGCCCCAGCCGAGCCGGCGCCTCACCTTGTCCTCGCCCCAGAACACGATGGCGTCGCCGGCGCCGTCGTGCCGAAGCAGGTTCTCGGCGAAGTTGAGCCGCGCCGCAGGAAAGAACGCCGCGCCCGGCAGCCTGTCCGCATCGGTCAGATAGGGCCGCGCGCCCTTGTCCCCTGCAATCCCTGCGAAATCCCAGACGGCCGACCAGAACCCGGCAGGATCGGCAGTGGAGAGCCTGTGCAAGGCGCCGTAGTCGCCGAGCGGCTGGCCGGTGCGGGCCCCCAGCCAGGAGCAGAACGCGCTGAGCGTTGTCGCGGAGGTGCGGCGCGCGTCGGGCGTCCACAGCGGCTCGGTCATGGCAAGTCCCGCATTTCTCCACGGCCCCCCAATCGCTTAAGGCTCGTCCGCGCTTGGCGGAACGAGGCCCGACGCCGAATGGGCGGCAAGATTGTGCCAGCTGCGCTTGCGCGCGGCGGCGGCGAATTGTATTAGCTGTTCCGGTGTGCAGGGCGATGCATCGCGCGGGTCAGCCTTCGTTGAGGCGACTATGCCGCGGATGCCGGGGGTGAGGCAACGCCGTGGGGTCCCCAAGGCCCGAGTCAGGGCCCAAGAGACGCAACACCGTCATGCGGCGCCTCCGCAAGCTTGCCCTCGCGCTCCTGGCCTGTCTGCTCTTTGCGGTCGTGGCGCCCTTGTATTTCGCCGAGCGCCGCATCGACGACTCCTTCGCCATCGCCACCACCGTCAGCGCCGCGCCGCGCGACCTGCACGTGATCACCGTGCCTGTGCGTCTCAGCGACGCGCCGGACCTGACACTGATGCGGGCCATCATCTACGATTACGGACCCAGTGCTCCAAGCAGTGCTCCAGACAGCGCTCCTGGCGCTGCTCCGGCTGTTCCGGGCAGGCCCATATCGCAGGCGATCCTGGACGGCCCGGTCTTCACCCTCAACGCTTCCGGCCGGCGCGCGGCACTGGCCGTCAGCCGCGGCGAGGCGGAAGGTGCGGCAACGGCGTCCCCCCCGGACAGCCAGACCGATCCGCTATCGCCAGTCCTTCAGCAGATAGCGCTGCTTGGCTTCGATCTCGTCACCATCAGGCGCGGGACGTTGCACGTCACCGCGCTCGATGGCAACGTGGAGACGCTCACGGACATCCAGGCCGAGATCAAGAGGACGCGCAAAGGCCAGGTGACGAGCATCGGCAGCTTCACGGTGCGCGGCCAGCGCCTGGCCTTCGAGGCGACACTGAGCCAGCCGGCCGATAAGAATCTGCCCCGGCGCTGGCACCTGCAGGTCTCCTTCAAATCGCGCCTGCTGCAGGGCGCGTTCGAGGGTCATGCCGACCTGCGCGAGGATTTCCAGCTCTCCGGCCAGGTCGAGCTGTCCACGTCGAGCCTGCGGGCCGTGGGGCGCTGGTTCGGGCTGCCGCTGCTCTCGGCCGACAGCCTCGGAGCGACCGAGGTGAAGGGCGAGCTCACGTGGGCGCGCAGAGCCCTCGCCTTCGACAAGGCACGCATCGCCGTGGATGGCAACGAGGGCAACGGCCGGCTGGCGCTCAATCTGGGCGGCACGCGGCCGCTGCTCGAGGCGACGCTGGACTTCGCCGCCCTCAACCTGACGCCCTACATCGAGGCCGCGCGCACGCAGATCTTCGGCTTCGAGCTGCCGGTGACATGGGGCGCCTCCTTCGACATCTCCCTGCCGATGATCCGTCACCTCGATGCGGACCTGCGCGTCTCCGCGCGCCGGGTGACGTTGAGGAGCTACACGCTGGGACAGGGTGCCGCCACCATCACTGCCCGGGCCGGCAAGCTGCACGCCGACATCACGGAGCTGGAGCTGCCCTCCGGCACCTTGAGCGCGCAGGTGACGGCGATCATGAGCGAGGCGGCGCCGCGCTATGCCCTGCGCGCCAAGATCGAGAAGCTGGAGATCGGATCGGTGAGCGCCGTGGTCGCGGGCGCACCTGCGCTGTCGGGGCAGGCGACCTTGGCCGTCGATCTCACCGCCACGGGCTACTCGCTGGCCGATCTCGCCAAGCGCCTGTCCGGCAAGGCCTCCCTCGCCATGCCGGAAGGCGGCCGCATGGCACTTGACCTCAAGGCCCTGCGGGCGGCGGCCAAGACCGGGGTGCGCGGCTGGGCCGAGCTCGCCAAGTCGCCGACCAGCCTGGACCGCCTGGAAGCGCGCGCGCTGATCATCGAGGGCGTCGCCTTCACCGAGGAGGTGCAGGCGCGCGCCGGCGATGTGGCGCTGATGCTGACGGGTCGGCTCGGCATCGCCGACGGCAATATGGACGCGCGGCTTACGCTGAAGGCGGGTGCCGCCCCGCCCGACCAGCCCTTGCCGCTGGTCGATGCGGCGGTCGAGACGCTGACGCTGCGGGGCCCCTGGGCCAGCCCGGAGGTGCGCGGCGAGGATGGCGACCCGCCGTTGCGCGACAGCCGGGCCGCGCCCTAACCAACGTTGCGGGGGTCGGGGCCGAGGTTGCGCCCTGAATTCTGCTCCCTGTGGTGGTGGCGCTGGCCGCCCTCCGCCTGCATTGCGACGCCCGCACCGGGCGGCCATCGCCACCGCCTGCCAGACTGCCACGAGAGGCTGCCGCAGCGCATACCCCAAATGGGGTATGCGGTGTCATATGCGGGAGGTGTCAGACCCTGCGGGCTACGGGATTCACACATCTATGCCGTAGACGGCAAGAGCCGATCCGGCGATGATAAAGCCTGAGATCATGGCCGCGAGCTGGCGCCAGCCGATGGCCATGGTCATGGGGCCCGGCTTCTTGTAGTAGCAGTTCGCGCACCTCCACAAGCCCGATCTCGATCTCCTCCGCATCGGGCGTCTTCACCTTGCCCTCGGGCTTGGCGAGCCTGACGCGGCTCGCGCGCAGCGACCCGGTCGCCACGATCTGCTCCGTTATGATGTCGCCGCGCCGATCGAGCCGGACATCTCCAAAGCTGCAGCTCTGCATGCGTCCCCGCCGCCGAATCAGGTGTTGGGGGCACGAGAGTCATACCGACGTCACGGTGCGCAATTGCAGAATTGCTCAGACGCGCGACTCACTTGTGTGAATACCATAGCCCGCAGGGTCCGACCCCATCGACCCCAGCGCAGCCTAATTCCGGCTCTTGTCCACCAGCGCCCGCTCCCTGATCCACGGCATCATGGCGCGGAGCTTGGCGCCGATCTCCTCGATGGGGTGGGCGTCGTTCAGGCGCCGGGTGGCCTTGAAGCGGGGGAGGCCGGAGCGGAACTCCTGCATCCACAGCGAGGTGAACTTGCCGGTCTGGATGTCGCTCAGGATGCGCTTCATCTCGGCCTTGGTCTCGGCGTTGACGACGCGGGGGCCGGAGACGTACTCGCCGAACTCCGCGGTGTTGGAGACCGAGTAGTTCATGTTGGCGATGCCGCCCTCGTAGATGAGGTCGACGATCAGCTTCACCTCGTGGCAGCACTCGAAGTAGGCCATCTCCGGCGAGTATCCGGCCTCGACCAGCGTCTCGTAGCCCGTGCGGATCAGCTCCACGAGGCCGCCGCACAGCACGGCCTGCTCGCCGAACAGGTCGGTCTCGCATTCCTCCTTGAAGGTGGTCTCGATGATGCCGGCGCGGCCGCCGCCGATGGCGGCGCCGTAGGAGAGGAACAGGTCGTGCGCGTTGCCGCTCTTGTCCTGGTGGATCGCCAGCAGGCAGGGCACGCCGGCGCCGCGCTGGTACTCCGAGCGCACGGTATGGCCCGGCCCCTTGGGGGCGATCATGCCCACGTCGAGGTCGGCGCGCGGCTCGATCAGGCTGAAATGCACGTTGAGGCCGTGCGCGAACATCAGCGCCGCACCCTGCTTGAGGTTGTCGCGCAAATGGTCCCTGTAGATGTCGGCCTGCAGCTCGTCGGGGGTGAGCATCATGACGATGTCGGCCCACCTGGCGGCCTCGGCCACCTCCATCACCTTGAGCTTCTCCTTCTCGGCCTTGGCGACGCCGGCCGAGCCCTTGCGCAGGGCCACCGCCACCTCCTTCACGCCCGAATCGCGCAGGTTCAAGGTGTGGGCGTGGCCCTGGCTGCCGTAGCCGACAACAGCCACCTTCTTGCCCTTGATCAGGTTGATATCGGCATCACGATCGTAGTAGACGCGCATGTCACGGTCCCTTCCCTTGGTTGATCCTCTTCCTGCCGGCAGTGGCCGGCGATTTTCCTCCCGCTCCGTAGAGCGTCAGAAACTGTTGCGTCGCGCGTCGTGCATCGCGCGCGATCTCGGCCTCGCTCAGCCGTAATTTGTCGCCGAGCAGCAGCCTCATCTGCACATCGCGGCCGACCAGACCGAAGAAGGTGCGAAACGCCGTCTCCGCGTCGTCGAAGGCCAGCAGCCCCGCCTCGCGCGCGGCTTCCAGCAGCGGCTTCAAGCGCTCGCCGATGGCGAAGCGGCCGTTGGCGAGGACGATCTGGCCGAGATTGCTCTTGCCCGATCCGGCATGGCCGATCGCCACGCGGTTGAGCGCGACGGAGGTGCGGGACGAGATCACGGTCAGCCAGTTGACCGCAAAGGCTTCGAGGCTCCCCTGGAGCGCCGCGGCATCGAGATGCGCGCTGTCGTAACAGCCCGCCCGCACCTTGGAGGCCTGCCAGCGCACCGTTGCCGTCAGCAACCCCTCGCGATCGCCGAACCACTTGTAGAGTGTTTCCTTGGAGCAGCTGGCCCGCTCGGCCACCGCCGACATGGTGAGCGCGTCGCGGCCCTCGGCCAGCAGGCCGAGCACGGCATCAAGCACCTCCTCCTGGCGCGGGCTGGGTCCGCCGCCCGCCTCCATGTCTGCCGCTGCACGCATCCGCCGCTGTCGCCCGTTCACCAGCCGGCCGGCGCGCTGTTTGCGCTGCCGTACCGTACCGTACGTTACGGGCGACTACTTACGCTCGATCGGGGCGGCCAGCAAGCGGAAACGCTCTTGCATCGCACCGCAGGTGACGAGGATCGATCCCAACGCGCATGGCGCGATCGAAACGGAGCGTTTGCCCAATGTAGCACGGGCTCGCGTTGCTCTTGGCGCAGTGGGGGCACCGGGGTGTCGTGCCGCAGTCGCCGGCTGTGCGTTGACAAAGCTCGCAAGCGCTTGCTTCACTGCATCTCAGTCCTTGCTGGGGGTGATCACCGACCGATGTCCGGCCCTGAAACGCGCGCGCATTCCGCACGCCGCAATCGATTGAGAGAGCGATTGACCTCCGGCAGGTTCGTGGTCACCGCTGAAGTCGTCCCGCCCGTCACCTGCGACCCGGAAGCGCTGATCGCAAAGGTCAGGCCTCTCAAGGGACTGGCCGACGCCGTCAACGTGACGGACGGAGCGGGGGCGCGGGTCCACATGGGGTCGCTGGCGGCGGCAACACTGGTCTTGGGCACCGGCGTCGAGCCGATCCTGCAGCTCACCTGCCGCGACCGCAACCGCATCGCCCTGCAAAGCGACCTGCTGGCGGCCGCCGCCCTGGGCATCGAGAACCTGCTGCTGCTGAGGGGCGACAACCCGAGCGCCGGCGATCAGCCCGACGCCACGCCGGTGTTCGACCTCGATACGCTCACCCTCAGCATGGTGGCCCGCGACATTCGCGACCGGCAGAAACTGATGTCCGGCCAGAAGGTGTCCGGCAAGGCGGGCTTCTTCATCGGCGCCGCGGATGCTCCGATCGATCCGCCCTCCGGCTGGACGCCCGACCGCCTCAAGGCCAAGATCGATGCCGGGGCCCAGTTCGCCCAGACGCAGTTCTGCATGGACCCGGCCGTGGCGCGGCGCTACGTGCAGTGCCTGGCCGAGAACGGCCTTGAGAGCTTCCGCCTCGTGATCGGCCTCGCGCCTCTGCGGTCCGCACGCTCGGCGCGCTGGATCCGTGACAACCTGCCCGGCTCGATCATTCCCGACGCCATCGTGGCCCGCATGGAAGGCGCCACCGATGCCGTGCGCGAGGGGCGCAGGATCTGCGACGAGCTGGTCGAGCAGCTGAGCGAGACGCCCGGCATCGGGGGCGTGCACATCATGGCGCCCGGCAACGACACGGGCCTCGCCGAGGCCGTCGCCAGCGCGGCGCACATCGCCCAGCGGCAGGCGCGAAAGCCCGACGGCGCCCCAGGCGGCGAGGAAGACCCGGAAGGCTGGCTGCTGCATCTGCAGTAGTCGGCGGGATGAGTGGCGTAAGACTCGACGTGGATCGCGCTAAGCATGCGGTAGCAGTTCGGCGCGGTGTGTGCGTCGCGTGTCCTACCCACCAACGTCATCCCGGCGCCGATCGTGCCCGACAGGGCACGATCGGGACAAGGCCGGGCTGAACGCTCGTAGGGATCAGCGCGCAGATTGATGATGATCGGCCATCCAGGAACGGCGCGCACGCCCGTGGCGATGTTGCCGTGCTGGACCGCGAAATGGACCTTCCAGTCGAAGACCCGCACCGCGTTCAGGTCGCCGCCCTGGCCGAAGTAGTAGTACTCCTCGCGGGGTCCCTTCTTCTCCTTGAGGAACGGCCCGAAGTTGTAGCCGTCGAGGTGAGCCTTGAAAGTCTTGGTGCCGACCTTGTGGCCCTTGAGGAGCCGCCCCTTGATATCCGGCTCGCCCGCGGCCGCAAGCAGCGTCGGCATCCAGTCCTGGTTAGAGATCATGTCGTTGACGATCGTGCCGGGCTTGATGACGCCCGGCCAGCGGACGAGCATCGGCACCCCAGATCACCAGGATGTTGGGCCGCACTTTCGGTACCGCCTTGAGAGCCATCGCGTGTTCGCTGCCTTCCATAGAGCTGAGCCGGGAGCGCAAAGCATCATGGTGTGCAGGCAAGCGGTATCAGGGAGATCCCGCTTCGTGGATCGGGAAAGTTCTGGTGCCGGGACACTAAGTGTCCCAACGTTCGACCGCACTGCCACGATAAGGGCTTGATTGGCAATGCTACAACACCTCGCTCGCGCCGGCCGTCCGCTGCCTCCTCAGCAGCTCCACCAGCGCCTCAGGCTCTATCACGGGCAGCGAGCACTGCGGCCCGAGGCAGGCATAGGCGGTGGGCTGGCCGTCTGTGGCGGATTTGCCGCTGAGCGCCGGATTGGCGAGCGTCTGGCCCGGCTCGACGACATGCTGGACGGCACCCGGCAGCGACAGGTCGAGCATCGCGCGCGCCAACTGCGAGGTGCCCAGCGTGCTGCCCGCGGTGCGCGGCTCGATCACCACCACGTGCTGAGGGGCGATGAGATCGAGCACGGCAGCGATGAGACCGCAGTGGCCGAAGGCGTTGCGCGCCACGTCGGACGCGAACGCCTTGGGGATCGCCTCGGCCCACTCGAGGTAGCGCGGCTTGCCCGTCAGCAGGTGGAGCGTCATCAGGTTGGAGAGCATGACGCCGTTGGCGTTGGGCACGGCGTCGTCGTGAGCAGCCCTCAGCCGCACGATCACGTCGGGCGTGTCGTCGGCGGTGAAGGCGTAGCCGCCGGGCTCAGCCATCCAGTAGTGCTCGTCCACCACGGCCACCCAGCGCTCGGCGGTGCCGAGATAGGTCGCATCGTCGGTGGCCTGATAGAGGCGCAGCGCCGCCCAGATCATGTTGGCGTAGTCGCTGGCCGTGGCCGGCGCCCAGCGTGCTATGCCCTCGCGGCCGTCGCGGTAGCTGTGGATGAGGCGTCCGTCCTTCTCCATGCGGGAGAGGACGAAGTGGAAGGCGGCCCTGGCCAGCTCCAGCCATGCCGGCCGCTGGAAGACGCGCGCGGCGTGGGCGAGGGCGGCGATCGTCAGGCCGTTCCAGTCGGCCAGCACCTTGTCGTCCCAGCCGGGGCGGATGCGGCCGGCGCGACGCGCCAGCAGCTTCGCCCGCATGGCCGCAAGCGCCTCCTCCTCCTCGGGCGCCCGCAGATCGAGGCTGCCCAGCCGGTTGAGGATGGCGTGGCCCTCCCAGTTGCCCTCGGTCGTTACGTCGTACACATCGCAGAAGCGCTTGCCGTCCTCCGCCCCCAGAACCTCGTCGATCTCGGCGTTGGTCCAGACGTAGAACTTGCCCTCCTCGCCCTCGCTGTCGGCGTCGAGCGAGGCGGCGAAGCCGCCGCCCGCGGCGATCATCTCGCGCTGGAGCCAGTCGACGGTCTCCTCGATGCGCGCCTTGTAGAGCTCGGCCCCGGTCTCGCGGTAGACCTCCGTCATCAGGTCGATGAGGAGGGCGTTGTCGTAGAGCATCTTCTCGAAGTGCGGCACCAGCCAGCGCTCGTCCACCGAGTAGCGCGCAAAGCCGCCGCCCAGGTGGTCGTAGATGCCGCCCTGGCAGATGTTGGCGAGCGTGGTATCGACCGCCTGTAGCGCGCCCGGATCGCCGTAGCGGATGGCGAGGCGCCACAACAGCCAGAAGAAGCTCCACTGCGGGAACTTGGGCGCCCCGGCGAGGCCGCCGCGGCGCGCATCGACCGCCCGCCCCATGGCGTCGGCAAGGGCAGAAATGCCGGCGTCGGAGAGATTGGGCGCGGCGCCGCCGGCATGCTGGCGCTCCTGCAAGGCCGCAATGAGCCGGCCGGCGTTGTGGGCGACCTTGTCGGGTTCCTCGCGATAGACGCGCGCCACCTCGGCCAGCACGTGCCGGAACGAGGGCCGGCCGAAGCGCGGCTCAGGCGGGAAGTAGGTGCCGCCCCAGAAGGGGCGCGCCTCGCTGTCGAGAAACATCGTGAGCGGCCAGCCGCCCTGCTCGCCCAGGCTGGCAAGCGCCCGCATGTAGATGGCATCGATGTCGGGGCGCTCCTCGCGGTCCACCTTGATGTTGACGAACAGCGCATTCATCTCCGCCGCCGTGGCCCCGTCCTCGAAGCTCTCGTGCGCCATCACGTGGCACCAGTGGCAGGCGGCATAGCCCACCGATAAGAGGATCGGCCTGCCGGTGCGTCTGGCTTCCTCAAGCGCCTCCGGCCCCCACGCCCACCAGTGCACGGGGTTGTCCTTGTGCTGGAGCAGATAGGGGCTCGTCTCGCGGGCGAGGCGGTTCTCGGCAGTGGGGGCCTGGGTCATGCGGGCAGGGTAGCCCGGATCGGGATGCGACGAAACCGGGGCCGACTGCCGGCGTGTCCTGACCCGCCAATCTTCGCTAACGAGCTGCAGCGTTGGCTGAACGAGGGCACCTG
>JBAPMW010000522.1:0-2305 GCA_049278815.1 Hyphomicrobiaceae bacterium | reverse complement strand
GTCTCGCCCACGCCCTTGCAGTACCAGCGGCACCACCCTGCTATCGAGTGACGGTGTGCCCTGGGGTCAGACCCGCAGGGTCTGACCCCGACGACCGATCTCCTCGGACGAGGCGGTCTCCAAAAACAGCTCCAACGCTTCTGCCAAGTTTACTCGCGCCTCCTCTATGGAGTCCCCCTGGCTGGCGATATCCAGCTCAGGGCACAAGGCCACATACCCGTCGCCTTCTCGCTCAATGATTGCGGTGAATTGCTTGGTCATACGTGTGCTCCGCACGGGAACCATACCCCAATTCCGCGGCGACCGAAAGCAGGCGGCGGCACCGGTCGAAGCCCACGCAACCGTCCGCTTCATGTCCGATCCCTCCGCTGCCGCCAAGGGCCCGCGCCCTTCAACCGTTGGGAGCCCATCCGGCGGGAGACACACATGCTGCGGGTGGCCAACCGCCCGGCCTCCGGCACGCCAGCTCGTAGCCAAGTCGCGCCGAACACCCCTCGCCGCGAGCTTGCCGCAGTGGGCGGCTACGACGGGCTTTATCCGCTGTCGCAGCGTCGAGCGAGCCCCATGTTCCGCGAGCCCGTGTCCTCCAGCATGATCGCCGCCGTCGCCTATGACGAGGAGACGGAGACGCTCGAGGTGGAGTTCGCCTCCGGAGCCATCTACCGCTATCGCGGCATCCGCCAGGATGCCTTCGAGGACTTCCGCGCGGCGCCTTCGAAGGGCCGGTTCTTCAACGCGCAGATCAGAGACGCCTATCCCTGGGAGAAGGTCGCGAGGTAGGCCTGCCCGTCGTTCAAATAGAGGGCTCCCGCACCGGTGGCAAATGCCGCGTCCCGCGGGTATCATGGGCCAGCAGCACAGCAAGGCACGTCCCATGGTCTCCACCAACCAGCCCAACCTCAACGCCGTCGACTGGTCGCAGATCCCCGCACCCGAGGACGACGGCGGGGCGCGGCATCTGCCGGGGCTTGCCGTACCGGATGCGGCGCTCGCCGCCACCGACGGCACCAGCGTATCCCTCGCCAAGCTCTCCGGACGGGTGGTGGTGTTCGCCTATCCGCGCACGGGCGTGCCGGGGCAGACATCGCCGGTGGCGGATTGGGACATGATCCCCGGCGCGCGCGGCTGTACCCCGCAGACCTGCGCCTTCCGCGACCTCTACAAGGACCTCACCGCCGCCGGCGCCGCCCGCGTCTACGGCCTCTCGACGCAGGATACCGCCTACCAGCGCGAGGCGGCCGCGCGCCTGCATCTGCCGTTCCCGCTGCTGTCGGACGAGAAGCTGGCACTCGCCACGGCGCTCAGGCTGCCCACCATGCAGGTTGGCGGCATGACGCTCCTCAAGCGCCTCGCCCTCGTCATCGACGACGGCACCATCGCCAAGGTCTTCTACCCAGTGTTCCCGCCCGACCGGAACGCCGGCGATGTGCTCGCCTGGCTGCAGCAGAACCGCCAGCAAAGCCGCCGCCAGTGAGCCTCTGGTCCACCATCGGCCCGGGCCCTGCCTCAGGCGCAGACCTTGGCACGCTGCCCGACGATGGCGGCGCGCGCCACCTGAAGCGGGGACAGCGCCTGCCCGATCTCGACCTGCCGACCACCTCCGGCGGCAGCGTCAACCTTGCGCGGCTCCCCGGCCTCGCCATCGTCTGCTGCTACCCCTGGACCGGGCGGCCGGGCCTGCCCAATCCCCCTGCTTGGGACGCCATCCCCGGCGCTCACGGCTCCACACCGCAAGCCGAGGGCTTCCGCGATCTCTACGCCGGCTTCCGCCAGGTCGAGGCCGCCGTCTACGGCCTCTCCACGCAGCCGACTGACTACCAGCGCGAGCTGGTGAGGCGGCTCGGCCTGCCGTTCGCGATCGTCAGCGACGAGCATTTCGCCTTCCAGCGCGCGCTGGCGCTGCCCACCTTCGCCACCGGCGGCGTCACCTATCTGAAGCGGCTGACGCTGGCCCTCAAGGACGGCCGCCTTGAACGGGTCTACTACCCCGTCCCCCTGCCGGGCGCCCACGCCCGCGAGGTGTGCGCCTGGCTCGGCATGCGCGACCGCTCCGACCTGCGCAAAGTTGGCGGGATATGATGGAAGTCGGAAAAATCAGAAGTCAGAAATCAGAATCCAGAGATCCGAATGCGGCCCGCACGTTGTCGGCGTCGCTGCGGGCTGCTGATTTCTAATTTCTGACTTCTGATTTCCGATTCACGCAGCGTCCAGATAGCTCCTCACCGCCGCAAATACGGCACGGAACATCTCGGGCGTCAGCTTGCCGGTATTCGTGTTGTATCGGGAGCAATGGAAGCTGTCGAAC
>JBAPMW010000521.1:0-17204 GCA_049278815.1 Hyphomicrobiaceae bacterium | reverse complement strand
GGCCGGGACCCATGCACCTGGAAGCTTGATCACAGATCGGATTGTAAGTACGCGGCTGCCGCGTGGGCGCGAAAACGCACAGCGCGAGTCGTCTTGAGGTGCATGGGTCCCGGCCTGTTCCCGCTTGGACCTTGCAGGCCCAAGCGGCGCCGGGATAACGTTGGTGGATGGGGCAAGCGACGCGCACGCCACGCCCAAGCTCGTCCCGCATGCACCTCCACGTCTGGCGCAATCCACGTCAAGTGGAAAGCGCTCTAGCCCTTGACCGAGTCCACTATCACCTCGAACCCGCCGTAGATCATGCGCTTGGCGTCGAAGGGCGCTTTCTCACCGCTCATGACCTCCGCCAGGCGCGGGTCCTTCATGACCTTGGCGTTGATGCGGTCGCGGTCGGCGCGCGACTTGTAGACGATCCAGGAGAATATCACCGTCTCGCTGGGCTTTCGCTGCACGCTCCGCGGAAACGACGTGAGCTTGCCCATCTTCACGTCCTCGGCAACGCACTCGCGCACCTCCAGCGCGCCGTGCTCGCGCCACACCTCGGCGGCCAGCTCGGCAATGCGGCGGTAGGCATCCAGGTTCTTCTTGGGCACGGGGATGACGAATCCATCGACGTATCGGGCCATCTGAGCTGCTCCTTTGAGGGATCGGATCTCATTCGTGAGATGGTGAGTGGTGAGATGGTGAGTATCGGTTGGAGCGTGTGGGTCGCGTTGTGTTGCCGCCGCGTATGGTCGGCTGGCGGACACTGCGCGTTTTCCCAACCTCGTCAAATTCTCGTTGCGGCTGGACCTCACTTAGGTTCGCTACGTCGAATTTTGGGGCTCACCGCATCCCACACGCCACCTGAATCTCACCATCTCACCATCTCACCACCTCACCACTCACCACTCACCATCTCACCACTCACGATCTCACCATCTCACGCGCACCGTATGGACAAGACCGGCGGCAGGCGCGCGGCGATGGTGGACCACGATCGGCCCTCGTCGGTCGATCCGAACACCTCGCCCGACTGGGCACCGAAATAAAGGCCGAGCGGTTTGCCGCCGTCCGTGCAGAAGGCTTGGCGCAGCACGGTGAGATAGGCCTGCGATTGCGGCAAGCCCTTGTCCAGCGCCCGCCAGGTCGCCCCACGGTCGCGCGTCTCGTACACGCGCACGCGGCCTCCCGGCGTCACGCGGTCCGCGTCCGCCGCCAGCGGAATGACGAACGCGCGGTCGGGATCGTTGGGGTCGATAGCCAGGGGGAAGCCGAAGTCGGAGGGCAGCCCGCGGCCGGTGCCGATATCGATCCAGCTCGCGCCGGCATCGTCCGAGCGATAGACCCCGCCGTGGAACTGCATATAGAGCGTCGCCGGCTGCCGCGGCGCGCGGTGCATATTGTGGACGCAGAAGGCGTGCGTGTCGGCTCGGGCCTCCTCGGGCAGATAACGCGGCACCAGGCCGTCGACGCTGCGCCGCCAGCGCCTGCCGCCATCCTCCGTGAGCCACACGCCCGCCGAGGAGATGCCGACGGCGAGGCGCTCAGGCTCCCCCGGCCACGGGCAGATGGAGTGCAGGCACAGCCCACCGGCGCCGCCTTCCCAGTGGGCCCGCTCCGGCACGTTCCACAGTCCCTCGACCAGCGTCCACGTCTTGCCGCCGTCGCCGCTGCGAAACAGCGCGGCCGGCGCCACGCCGCACCA
This sequence comes from Hyphomicrobiaceae bacterium, assembly GCA_049278815.1. Classification (GTDB taxonomy): domain Bacteria; phylum Pseudomonadota; class Alphaproteobacteria; order Rhizobiales; family Hyphomicrobiaceae; genus AWTP1-13. The sequence continues at coordinate 15,517 of JBAPMW010000521.1, read as the reverse complement.
CAGCTCGCCGTCGCTCTCGCCGGGCTGCACCGCCCAGATGCGCTCCACCGCCGCGCCGACCCCGGGCGGGAACGCCGGCCCTTCGGCCTGCTCCCACTTGCCCGCCGGATCGTCGGCAAAGAACAGGTGCGGGCCGAACTGCCCGTGGGTGACGCCCGCGAGATAGCGCCCCGTTCTGGGATCGCGCATCGCGAACTCCACCACCTCGCCGGGGAAGGCGCGGCCGGCCATCTCGAAGGAGCCGCGCGCCCCGCGCAGCACCACAAGGCCCTTCCGAGTACCAATCAGCAGCTCGGTCATGCTCAACCTCCTGATATGGCGGCGACCACGTGCAGCTGGTCGTCCGGCCCGAGCGGCGCATCCAGCGTCACCGCCGCTCCCTGATGGAACAGCTTCACGTGACGCCTGAGCGCGCCCTGCTCATCGACCACCCAGCCGCGCAGTGCCGGGTGCACCTCCTCCAGCGCCGCGATTGCCGCTCGCGCGGTCGCACCGTGGACATCGACAGCGCCGCGCCCACCCGCCTGCTGTCGAACAGAGCCGAAGAGGATCACCTTGGGCATCGCATTTCCGCGCGAGTTGCGGCGGTCCCGCAGCGCACTATCCGCGTCCTTCGAAGGCGCGCCGCAGCTCGGCGATGTCGAACTTCTTCATCTGCATAAAGGCCGCCGTCACACGCTCCGTCTTGGCAGCGTCCCCGCTCGACAGCATCTCGAGGAGCTGGGTCGGCACCACCTGCCACGACAGGCCGAACCTGTCCTTCAGCCAGCCGCACGCCACCTCCTTGCCGCCCTCGGTGAGCCGGCTCCAGTAGTAGTCGATCTCGTCCTGGGTCTTGCAGTGGATCTGGAACGAGATGGCCTCGTCGAACTTGAACTGCGGGCCGCCGTTGAGGCCGACGAACTTCTGTCCCTCGATCTCGAACTCCACCGCCATCACCGAGCCGGCCGGCTTGCCGTGCACCTCGGTGCAGTAGCGGTTGACGCTGCGGATCTTGGAGTCCTTGAAGATCGAGATATAGAAGCTCGCGGCCTCCTCGGCCTCGGTATCGAACCAAAGACACGGTGTTATCTTCTGCGCGCTGATCGCCATTGCGGTCTCTCCCTCGTGTTGAGTGGAAGTGCGGTGAGCTGCGTGGCGCTACGCCGCTCTCTCCGGGCTATCGCCCGCGTACTCGTCGTGCCGCCGCCACCATTGGTAGGGCGCGCTCTGCGGCCATCCCTTCGGCGAATCCTCCCATGCCTCCTGCCGGCCGTACGGCGTCACATCCAAAAGGCTCCACACGTTGCCCAGCCGCTCCACGCCGCGCTCGGTGGTGACATAGGTGCGGAACACCTTCGCGCCGTTGCGCAGGAACACGCTGAGAGCGTGATGCTCCCCGTCCTGGGGCTGCTCGGTTTGCGGCTCCTTCGGGCCGACGCCGAGGTCGGGGTTGAAGTCGGTGCCGAACGACGACACCCATGGGAAGGTCCAGCCCATGCGCCGGCGATACGCCTCGATCTTGCCGATCGGCGCCCGCGAGACCGCGGCGAACGAGGTATCGCGCGCGTTGAGATGCGCAAGGTGGCCGACCTGATCGACGAGCATGGAGCAGCCGGGGCAGCCCGCTTGGCGCGTGGGACCGAACATGAAGTGATAGAGGATGAGCTGGCGGCGCCCCTGGAACAGATCGATGAGGCCCACCTTGCCTTTGGGGCCGTCGAACGCATAGGCCTTGTCGATCCTCATCATGGGCAGCCTGCGTCGCTCCGCGGCCAGCGCATCGAGCGCGCGCGTCGCCTCCTTCTCCTTGACGAGCAGCCTTTGATGCGCGGCCTCCCACTCGGCCTCCGATACGACATCGGGAAGCGGACTCTTCTTGCTCATGACGTTCTCCTTCGTGCTCAAGTGGTGCGAGACAGGACGAGGACCCGATCAACCTGCCGGTCCTCGGGCCGGCGCCCATGAGATCGCTCCTTGCAGCGGGTCGGTGCAACGCCTTGCCTGTCAGGCCGCCAGCTTGAAGTCGGCCATCTGCGCATCGAGCGCGCGCTTGAAGGCCGGCCTCGCGGTGCAGCGCTCGATGTAGGCGGCGAGGCGCTTGTCACTGGTGACGATGTCTGTGTGAGCGAGGATGCGCAGCACCGTAGTCATCATCAGGTCGCCGGCGGTGAAGCGGTCGCCGTCGAGATAGGGCTTGTCGCCGAGCGACTTGGAGAGGCCGGCAAGGCGCCGCTGCACGAACTCGACGGCGCCGGGTCGGCGCACCTTGGCCCATTCCCTGTCGGCGTAGAAAAGATCGATCCGGACTATCTCCATGATGAACGGCTCGATGGAGTTGAGCGCGGCGATCAGCCATTGCGTCGCCCGCGCACGCGCGGCCGGGTCCTTCGGCAGCAGCGTCTCGCTGCGCTGGCCGATGTGGAGCACGATGGCTCCTGTCTCGAAGAGCACGAAGCCGTCCTCCTCGAAGATCGGCACCTGCCCAAAGGGCTGCAGGGCGCGGTAGTCCGGCTTGTCCTGATCGCCTTGGCCGAGGAGGCGTGTCCTGTATGGCAGGCCGGCCTCCTCCAGCGCCCAGCGTGCGCGCAGATCGCGCACCTGACCCTGAGCGAAATCCGGAACCCATCTGAAAGCGGAGATCGTGATCATCTGCATCCTCATCCTTTGGTCATTGTGCCGACGGGTGTGATCCACCCCACGCCGGCTCCGCTCGGCTCCAGCAGCATGGCGATGCGCCCCACGTTGGGGACATCGAAGATCGGCATCACCAGCTCCGCCCCCGCCTCGACCGCCTTGGCGACGCGCGCGTCCACGTCGTCCACGGCCAGGAACGACATCCAGCTCTCCGGCACGCCGTCGAACCGCGGCGAGGTCAGCGGGAACAGACCGGCCACCGGCTTGCCGTGCGAGAAAGCGACCCAATAGGTCTCCCCGTCCGGCGTTGCCGCCGCCTCGAAGCTCCAGCCGATGGTCTCCGCGTAGAAGCGCTTGGCGCGCTCTGCGTTGCGGGTTCTCAGCTCGTTCCAATGGAACTGGCCGTGCGCCCAGGGCTGCGGCTCCATCGCTGCGCAGTCGTGTGTGGCGACCCTGTCGGCCGGCAAGGCCGGAGGCTCCGGCTTCCGCCCCCTGGACTTGCCTTGCGGCCGGCGCGCAGTCGCTGCTTGTGCCATGTCGTCTCTCCTTGAAAATGTGGGGGGCAGACCCCTCGGCTACCTGCGCAGGCTCGGCCGGCGAGGCTGCGAGGTTCCGCCCCCCTTGCCTCAGCTCAGGAACCGCTCCAGCTTGTCGAGCGTGCCGGTCCAGCCGCGCTCATGGCCGTCGCGGGCCTTCTGATCGAAGAACTGCTCGTGATGCAGAGTGAGCAGGCTGCCGTCGCCGTCCGGAACGATGGTGATCGTGACGAGCGATTGGCGCTCCGGCGTCGACTGCCACGCCCACGTGAAGACCAGCCGACTGTCGCGCACCACCTCACGATACACGCCGCCCACCTGGTGGCGCTCACCGTCGTCGGTCGTGAAATTCATCCGATAGCGCCCGCCGGGGCGCACATCGGCCTCAGCCCGCACCGAGCCCGCGACAGTCTCGGCGGGGCCGAACCAGCGTGCTAGCTTTTCGGGGTCCGTCCACGCCTGGAAGACCTTGCCCGGCGCGGCCTTGAGGCGGCGCTTGAGGGTGAGGCTTGGCTTGGTGAGCATGGCTCCTCCTCTTCGACAAAGGCGGCAAGGCGATCGAGCTGCTGGCTCCAGAACTGCTCGTAGCGCGCAAGCCAGTGCATGGCGGCCTCCATCGGCCCCGGAGCCAAGCGGCAGCGAACCGTGCGCCCGGTCTTGCGGCGCTCGATGAGATGCGCGCGCGCCAGCACGTCGAGATGCTTCATGACCGCCGGCAGCGAGACCGGAAACGGTGCGGCAAGCTCCGTCACCGACAGCTCCGGCTCTCCCGCCAGCCGATCGACGATCGCCCGCCGCGTCGGGTCGGAGAGCGCCGCGAAGGCCAGATCGAGCTGGGCGTTGGCAAACTCAACCATACGGTTAAGTATTGCGGCGCACCGCGCCGATTGTCAACGGGGCCGGGTTTCACGATCCTGTGTGTGCCGGGATGGGGACACTCCGTGCAGCCCGGACCATCAGCAAGAGATGGACGTAAACTGACATAAGGCTGGAACTGCCGAGGCCGTCTGTGTTGGGGGAACCGGCGAGGAGCCCCTCTCCCCGCCGCCCTCGGGCCATCCACGATTGTTGACCTCGCCACAGTGGCCCCGAGGGCGACGGGGAGAGGGTTGGGGTGAGGGGCAGCAAAGGGCTCCGACCTCTCAACGGTGGACCCCACGTCCGCGCGACGCTTGCGGCCGCTCGTGGAGGGGCTTTCCCCTCTGGCTGCCCTCACCCCAACCCTCTCCCCGCAAGCGGGGAGAGGGATCCGGGGCGCCTCGGGACGGGGACTTCTAAGTCATCGATCCTGGGGCTCGCGATCCGCCTGACTTGCAAGGCTCCGCAGCTGGGCCGTCTCCCGCTGAAGCTCGTCGAGCCGCACGTTCAACACGTCGCGCATGCTGACCATGCCGACGAGGCCGTTGCCGTCGTGCACGGGGATGTGGCGAATATTTCGTGACAGCATCGTCGATGCGATCCTGGCAACCTCGTCACCGGGAGAGCAGGTTATCACGGTCCTGGTCATGAGCGCCGAAACCGGCAGCGTGTGCAGATCGGCCTCATGGATGGAGAGGCCGTAGGCTACGTCCCGCTCTGAAATCACGCCGTCGACCGTCTGCCCGTCGTCGCTTACGATCGCGGCACCGATACGTTTCCCGCGCAGAAGCTGCGAAAGAGCTCCAACGCTTTCCGACGGCTTGATAGTGATGACCGCCGAACCTTTGAACGCCAAAATGTCCGCCACCTTCATGCTGCTTCCTCTCGCCTGCGGATGGTCTCGGCACGCCTCATGCCTGGCAATTACCTTACGCCAGCAAAATCCCGAAGCGCTACCGAGAATCTGCGGAGCATGACCGCCGATTCGATGCGGCCTCGTCCTGCCACCCCAGAGCCATCGGCCATCTGCGCGCGCCGACCGGCCTTCGAGCCTACGCCGCCGTCAGCTTGGCCAGCACGGCGTCGGAGACCTCGAAGTTGGAGTAGACGTTCTGCACGTCGTCGTCCTCCTCCAGGGCGGCGATCAGCTTGAGCACGGAGGCGGCCTTCTCCTCGTCGACGTTGGTGGTCATCGACGGCTTCCACAGCGCCTTGGCGGAGGTGGGCTCGCCGAGCTTGGCCTCGAGCGCGGAGGATACGGCGGCGAGATCCTCGAAGGCGCAGGTGACGATGTGGCCGGCGTCGTCGGAGCGGACATCGTCGGCGCCGGCCTCGATGGCGGCCTCCAGGATGGCATCGGGCGAGCCGGCCTTGGCCGGGTAGGCGATCTCGCCGACGTGGGCGAACATGTGCGACACCGAGCCGGTGGCGCCGAGGTTGCCGCCGTACTTGGTGAACACAGCGCGGATGGCGCCGCCCGTGCGGTTGCGGTTGTTGGTGAGCGCCTCCGCCACCACGGCCACGCCGCCGGGGCCGTAGCCCTCGTAGCGGATGGCGTCGTAGGCCTCCATGTCGCCGCCGGCGGCCTTCTTGATGGCGCGCTCGATGTTGTCCTTGGGCATGTTCTCCGCGCGCGCCGCCTGGATGGCGAGGCGCAGGCGCGGGTTCATGTCGGGGTCGGGCGTCCCGGTCCTCGCCGCCACGGTGATCTCGCGCGCCAGCTTGGCGAAGACCTTGGAGCGCACAGCGTCCTGCCGCCCCTTGCGGTGCATGATGTTCTTGAATTGTGAATGGCCAGCCATCGAACGCTTCGTCCGCTCAGTTGCGTCTTGCGCCGCCGCGACGGACCCGGTGTGAGCAGTCAGCCTCGACGGGAGGTTGGGGTGCCGCCCGGTCTCGATGGACGCAAGCGGCTGCCCACGTAAAGGGGGCCGACTCGCGAAAGTCAACCGAAACCCGACCGCCAATCCCAGCCGCGGTGCCGGCAGCGCTGGCGGGGAAGGGTTGCCGGCAGCCCATACGCTCATCGCCAGAGCATACCCGCGCGTCCCGTGGCCGCGTCGCACGAGCCAAGGCGACACGTCGGGTGCTGCCGGCGCGAACGCTCAGCCGGAACGGATGGGTGGTATGAACGTTAAGTGACATTCCGCCTCCGCCGGGCGAAGGACCAGCGAAGAAGGAGATAACCCATGACGCTCATAACGAGACCGTTGCGAATCGGCGCCGTGGCGGCCGCGGCCCTGCTTGGAACCGTCGCGATGGCGGGCGCGCAGCAGGCTCCCGACAAAGAGCGCCAGCCGCTCGCGCGCGACAAGGGGTCTGAGGGCAAGGAGGTGCGCGAGCCGCCTGGAGTCCGGCAAGACCCCGGCACAGATCAGCCCAAGGCCGGCGACCGACCGGGCGTGAGCCGTCCCAAGGGCGCCGAGCGCCCGGCGAAGGAGCAGTCCAAAGGGGCCGAACGCCCGGGGAAGGATCGGGCCAAAGGGGCAGAGCGTCCAGAGTCTGACAAGGATCGGCCGAAGGGTGCAACGCGTTCAGAGACAGACAAGGACCGCCCGAAGGGCGCGGCCCGTCCGGAATCTGACAATGATCGGCCGAAGGGCGCCGAAGCCCCCGGCAAGGACGGGCCGAAAGGCGCCCGGCTCAGCGAAAAGCAGCGCAGCGAAGTTGGGGCCAAGCTCAGACAGAACCGTGTCGAGAGAACGCGCGTGCAGGTCGCTATCAGGATCGGCGCGCCCGTGCCGAGATCGGTTCGGCTACACCCGCTGCCTGCCGCGGTGCTTGTCTCGGTGCCCGGCTACCGTGGCCACAGCTATTTCGTGCGGGATGACGACACCATCGTCATCGTCGACACTCGCTCCTATGTCGTTGTCGAGGTGATACCGTCTTCGACGCGGGCAGCCGGGCTCTGGCTCACGCCCGAGCAGATGCGCCTCGTCTACACCTCGGTGCCCAAGGACAGGGTCGCGGACATCCGTGTGCGTCTCGCTCTCGGTGCCGAGGTGCCGGCCCACGTCAGGTTGCTGAAGTTCCCGGGCGACGTTCGCGCGCGGATCCCCGAGCTGGACGGCTATCGTTACATCGTCACCGGCCGCGACGTTGTAATTGTTGACCCGCAGGATCGCGACATCGCCCTCGTCATCAGCGAATGAGCAATGAGGCGTCAGCGCATGAAGGCCCGCATACGGCGTGTGCGGGCCTTCTTCCCACGTGAACTCGCGAGCCAGCTTGGCGAAGACCTTGGAGCGCACAGCGTCCTGCCACCCCTTGCGGTGCATGAGGCTCGGCGCGCCACGCAACCACCCTCGGTCCAGCGGAGGTGGGCACGCGCGTGTGGCGGCGGCTATTTCCGTTGCGCCTTGCGGACCTCCTCGACGCGCTTGCGAATCTCCTCAAGCGTCGGCTTCTCCCGCTCTATCCAGGCCTTCAGCTCCTCAAACGCCTGCTTGTCGGTCTTGCCCGAGGGGGGCGTCGGCTTGGTGGGTGGTGTCGGCACCACCTGCGCCATCCTGACATCCGACCAGGAGATGCCGGCCCTCGGCGTTTCCCAGCGCGGACCCCCGTACAGCACGCCCGCGTACAGGGTCTTGGCAAGGCTCTCGGTGGTGCCCCTATTCAGGGCTGCCTCGAGGAAGACCTTGTGCACGTCCTCCCATCGGCGAGACTTCTGGACGCAGAAGTAGTCGTGGATCACAGCTGCGTCGCGGTAGGGACCGGAGAACGGCCCGCCGATCATCGCCCAGAGCCATTCCGGGATGGAGGCGCCATCGGAGATGAAGCCTTCCGGTACCTCCCAATCGGCGCCGGTGCTATCGGTGTACCCGAAGGATTTGAGAAGCAGAATGAGCTCCACTGGGTGCCCATCTCCCGAGGTGCTGCTGAAGAAGCGGACCTCAAGATCGCCTTTGAACTTGCCCTTCTTGTATGCGGCCGAGTCGAGCCTATCGAACAGGGCCTGCACGAAGTCGGGCCGGTCGAGCCAGATGGCACCACCCGCTACCACCAAGGCGATCACGAGCCCCGCAACCGCTAAGCGCCGCATGGGTTCCTCCCCCTGCATCAGAAATCGCAATACCGGCTGGCCGGCGGTTTTCCCCGAATCGCCTGTGGGATAAAACGCAGCCAGCAAATGCATGCCACTGTTTTGCATGCGGCCGGGGGTGATGCAAGTGGGTCGCTCAAGCACGCCATGGTCGTCCGCAGGGGTGCGCACGCACGTGGCGACCGCACCCCCGCACGACCCGAATCATGCGCTGTTGGAGAGCGCGCTAAGCCGCCAACGCAACCGGATGGGTTGCTTCAGTACGGGCGGGATCGCTGTCATGATTCCCGCGCCGCCTGAACCAGCGCAGTGCGGTATTAAAGAGCATGGCGTTGGCTTCGACCTCCTGGATCAGCAAGCCGTCCGCTGCGTCGGCGAACGGCCGCAGGCGGCGTTCGATGGTCTCGGCACGCTCGGTCGATTGCACGTACCACGTGGCTTCCAGCGGCCGCGCCCAGGCCTCACCCAGCTGCATGACGGCGCCTGCCAGGGCATGACGCCGGTGGCCGGGAATATCGTAGGAGATCAAATAGGTGCGCATGGGGTGCCTCATGTCGGGGATCGTTGAGTGCTGTTCTCACTCGGCAGTGCCACTACGCATGAACATAATGAGAACGTAGCGCCTTCTCCTGCCTATGTCCACCATAAAGTTCATTATTTGTTCCACCTGCGGTTAAGTCTCGAACAGATCGCCCTGGACGTCCGCCGGGACGGACCGCGGAATCCTCCGGTGCAGCCCGAAATCGATGCGGTCGGCGAGAAGGGGGTAGAGCGCGGCAAAGCGCGCCAGCGCCTGCTCCCGACTGCCGGGAAAGCGCGTACCTTCCCACACCTCGTACAGTCGGCGCGGATCGCAGCCGTAGCGGTCGATGAGGTCCTTGCGGCGGATGCGCAGCCAGCGTGCGATCCATATCTCGATGGCGTCGGCCTCGGTGAGGCGGCGCTGCGCCGGGCGCGGTTGGGGAGGGAGGAGGGAGCGCATGGAAGGAAGGATTGGAGCGAGGATTGCTTGACGGCCCGGCCGCTTGCCACGATTGATCGCAGACAAAGATAGCGCAGATATGGCCCCTCTGTTGCAGAGGCCTGCCGAGGCACCCCCCATGATCCTGTTCCCGGCGATCGACTTGAAGGACGGCCGCTGTGTGCGGCTCGCGCGCGGCGAGATGGCGGCGGCCACCGTGTTCAACGACAATCCCGCGGCCCAGGCCCGGAGCTTCCAGGCGCAGGGCTTCCGCTACCTGCACGTGGTTGACCTCAACGGGGCCTTCGCCGGCAAGCCGGTGAACGGGGAGGCGGTCCAGGCTATTCTGGCGGCGGTCGATATGCCGGTCCAGCTGGGCGGCGGCATCCGCGATCTGGCCACCATCGAGCGCTGGCTGGAAGCCGGCATTCGCCGTGTGATCCTCGGCACCGCCGCGCTGCGCGATCCGGCCCTGGTGCGCCAGGCCTGCCGGCTGTTCCCCGGCCGTGTGGCCGTCGGCATCGATGCGCGCGACGGCAAGGTGGCGGTGGAGGGGTGGGCGGAGACGAGCACACTTACTGCGTTGGAGATGGCAGGGCGCTACGAGGACGCCGGCGTCGCGGCCATCGTTCACACCGATATCGATCGCGATGGCATCCTCAAAGGCCTCAACCTGGCGGCCACGGCGGAGCTGGCGCGAGCCACCGCGGTGCCCGTGATCGCCTCGGGCGGCCTCGCCGGCATCGAGGACGTGAAGGCCCTGCTGCGGCCGGAGCATGCCATGCTGGAAGGCGCCATCGCCGGCCGCGCGCTCTACGACGGCCGCCTCGATGCGGCCGAGGCGCTGGCGCTGATTGCGGGGCCTGCGCCATGAGCTATCCGGACTACAGGGACGCTCCCGGCTTCCACGAGCGAAGCCAGCCCCGCGGGCGCGCTTCCGCAATGTGTATTTTGCCTCCGCGCCCGCCTGTGCTAGGTTTGTTCCATGCGACAGTTCACCCACAAGGGCCTGCGGGAGGGCACGGCCCGTCCGCCAGAGTTGACCGGACGAAACGACCCTATCAAGAGCGCACCCACAGAGCCGGAGGCGTTCCTGCTGTGGGGTGCGCAGCGAAAGCGTGAGGAGGGGAGGTTCGAGCTTTCCCGCGGACGGGTGACCTGCGACATGATCTGGACCTCCAGGCACCATACCCGCGTGTGCTCGAATATCTTGCGGGAGCTCCTGCACCTCGTCGATCCGGATCAGTTTGAGGTGGGCTCGGCCGATTTCGCTGTCCGGACGCCGTTCGGCGTTCGTAGCCCCGATGTCGTCGTCGATCGAACAAACCCGCGCGGCAGAGAGCTGTCCACCTCGGCGCCTATCTTCATCGCCGAGGTCCTCTCACCCTCGACCGCCGGGAAGGACTTTACGGAGAAGCTCGAGGAGTACACGGCGATCGAGTCTCTCCAAACCTATCTCATCTGCTCCCAGGATGAGCCGCGCGCATGGGTGTGGGTGCGCCAGGACGATGGTTCTTGGCCCAAGCGGCCTGTCGAATTGATCGGGCGCGAAGGCGCGATTGCCCTGGGAGGCCTTGGCATCGAGCTCACGATGGCCGCCATCTTCCGGGGCATCCCCGACGCACCAACCGTTGAGTAGCCTGTGCTCAAGATCCGCGTCATTCCCTGTCTCGATGTCAAGGACGGCCGGGTCGTCAAGGGCGTCAAGTTCGTGGACCTGGTGGACGCCGGCGATCCGGTCGAGGCGGCTGCCGCCTACGACGCTGCCGGCGCCGATGAGCTGTGCTTCCTCGACATCACGGCCAGTCACGAGAACCGCGATACCATCTTCCACATCGTAGAGCGCACCGCGGAGCGCTGCTTCATGCCGCTGACGGTTGGCGGCGGGGTGCGCACCGTCGACGACATCCGCCGGCTGCTGCAGGCCGGGGCCGACAAGGTCTCCATCAACACCGCCGCGGTGGCGCGCCGCCAATTCGTGGCCGAGGCGGCCGACAAGTTCGGCGCGCAATGCATCGTCGTGGCCATCGACGCCAAGAAGGTCTCAGGCCCGGGCGAGACGCCGCGCTGGGAGATCTTCACCCACGGCGGACGCAACCCAACCGGCCTTGACGCCGTTGACTATGCACGGGAGGTCGTTGGTCTTGGCGCCGGCGAGATCCTGCTCACCTCGATGGACCGGGACGGCACCAAGTCTGGCTTCGACCTGGAGCTGACCCGCGCCATTGCCGACGCCGTGCCCGTGCCAGTCATCGCCTCGGGCGGGGTAGGGACCCTGGATCACCTCGTCGATGGGGTGACGATCGGCCACGCCAGTGCTGTGCTTGCCGCGTCGATCTTTCATTACGGGATTTTCACGATCAGCCAGGTAAAGCAGCGCATGGCCGAGGCCGGGGTTCCGGTGCGCCTGGAACGGGCAGCCGCCTTCTGAGAATCGGACGCCAGAGCCGGCATGAACGCCCTCAGCGCCTGCCAGATCTTTTCATCGGGCCGTTGACCAATTCGCGCTCAGAAATCCCCTTTCGCGGGGAGCGTGAGATACCCATCTCTAGGCTAGCATTCAGGAGGAGGACCCGGCGGGATGCCGTTAAGCGAAGACAGACGCCAAACACGATGGCTGGCACTTACGTGCGCCGCATTTTTTTGGTCTAATCTTTGCTATCATCCGCCCGGTCGCAGAGGCGAAGAGACATGACAAGCAACGATAACATCTTCGACGTCTACGCACAGGCCTACGAGAGCCAGAAGCAGCATCGTATGAGCCTGCGGGAGTACCTGGAGGGCTGCAAGTCCGCCCCCTCCATGTACGCCAGCACGGCGGAGCGCATGCTGCGCGCGATCGGTGAGCCCGAGCTCATCGACACCTCGAGGGATGCCCGGCTCGGCCGCATCTTCATGAACCGCACCATCAAGGTGTACTCAGCCTTCAAGGACTTCTACGGCCTCGAGGAGACCATCGAGCGCATCGTCGGCTTCTTCCGGCACGCCGCCCAGGGCCTGGAGGAGAAGAAGCAGATCATGTATCTGCTTGGGCCCGTCGGCGGCGGCAAGTCGTCCATGGCCGACCGCCTCAAGGACCTGATGGAGAAGCAGCCCATCTACGTCCTCGCCACCAACGACGGGCTGAGCCCGATCTTCGAGAGCGCGCTCGGCCTGTTCGACCCCGTCACCATGGGTCGCATGCTGGAGGATCGCTACGGCATTCCGCAGCGCCTGCTGATGGGCAACATGTCGCCGTGGGCGGTGAAGCGCCTCGACGAGTTCGGCGGCGACATCTCCAAGTTCTCTGTCGTCAAGCTGCAACCCTCCAAGCTGCGCCAGATCTGCGTCGCCAAGACCGAGCCCGGCGACGAGAACAACCAGGACATCTCGGCGCTCGTCGGCAAGGTCGACATCCGCAAGCTGGAGCACTTCGGCCAGAACGACGCCGACGCCTATTCCTACTCGGGCGGCCTCAACCGCACGACCCAGGGCATCCTTGAGTTCGTCGAGATGTTCAAGGCGCCGCTCAAGATGCTGCACCCGCTGCTCACAGCCACGCAGGACCGCACCTACGTGGGTACCGAGAACGTGGGTGCGATGCCCTATCAGGGCCTGATCATCGCCCACTCCAACGAGAGCGAGTGGCAGAGCTTCCGTGCCAACAAGAACAACGAGGCGTTTCTTGACCGCATCAGCGTCGTCAAGGTGCCCTACTGCCTGCGCGTCACCGACGAGCGCAAGATCTACGAGAAGCTGCTGGCGTCGAGCGAGCTTAAGGAATCGCCCATCGCCCCCGGCACCCTGGAGATGCTCGCCCGCCTCTCGGTGCTGACGCGCCTGCGCATCCACGACAACTCCTCGCTCTACTCCAAGATGCGGGTCTACGATGGCGAGAGCCTCAAGGACCAGGACCCTCACGCCAAGACCATCCAGGAGTACCGCGATGCGGCCGGCGTGACGGAGGGCATGGACGGTGCCTCCACGCGCTTCGCCTACAAGATCCTGTCGGAGACCTTCAACTTCGACACCAACGAGGTGGCGGCCGACCCGGTGCACCTGCTCTACGTCACCGAGCAGGCGGTGCGGCGCGAGCAGATGCCGGAGGAGACCGAGAGCCGCTGGATCGAGTTCCTCAAGGAGGAGCTGTCGCCGAAATACGCCGAGTTCATCGGCAACGAGATCCAGAAGGCCTATCTGGAATCCTACCATGAGTTCGGCCAGAACCTGTTCGACCGCTACGTCGCCTACGCCGACGCCTGGATCGAGGACCACGACTTCAAGGACCCGGACACCGGCCAGCTGATGAGCCGGCAGGTCCTGGAGCAGGAGCTCAGCAAGATCGAGAAGCCGGCGGGCATCGCCAACCCGAAGGATTTCCGCTTCGAGGTGGTGAAGTTCTCACTCAGGGCGCGCTCCAAGAACGGCGGCAAGAACCCGAGCTGGACCAGCTACGAGAAGATCCGCGAGGTCATCGAGCGGCGCATGTTCAGCCAGGTGGAGGACCTGCTGCCCGTCATCAGCTTCGGCAAGAAGCAGGACAGCGAGACCGAGAAGAAGCACGAGGAGTTTGTGCAGCGCATGGTAGAGCGCGGCTATACTCCGCGCCAAGTCCGGCGTCTGGTCGAGTGGTACATGCGCGTCAAGAAGTCGAGCTGAGGTGCGGAACCGGCCTGATCGTGATAAACTTGGGGTTGTAGGGCTGGCCGCACGGCGGCAGGCCCCAACCCCGAGGGCTGGTTCACCCGATGCAGATCGTCGATAGGCGCCTCAACCCGAAGGCCAAGAGCCTAGGCAACCGCCAAAGATTTCTGCGCCGCGCCAAGGCCGAGATCCGCGAGGCCATCAAGGACTCGCTCAAGAGCCGCAGGGTGGCTGAGGCCGAGGGTGCGGAGAAGGTCACCATCCGCTCCAAGAGCCTGCGCGAGCCCACCTTCTCGCTCGGCCGCAACACCGGTCGGCGCAACTACGTCCTGCCCGGCAACGAGGAATACCAGGTCGGCGACGAGATCCCGAAGCCGCCGAGCGGCGGCGGGCGCGGCAGCCAGGGCAGCCCAGACGGCGAGGGCCAAGACGAGTTCACCTTCACCCTCAGCAAGGAGGAGTTTCTCGATCTGTTCTTCGACGACCTGAAGCTGCCGAACCTGGTCAAGGTCAAGCTCAAGGACCTGAAGGCGCCCAAGCTGACGCGCGCCGGCTTCACCACCGAGGGCCCTCCGGCCCGCCTCAACCGCACCCGCACCATGCGCAAGAGCCTGGGCCGCCGCCTGGCGCTGCGCCGACCCAGCGAGGCCGAGGTGAAGCGATTGGAGGCGGAGCTGGCGGCACTGGAGGCCGAGGAGCCGCGCGACGAGGCCAAGATCGCGGAGCTCCGCGCCTCGCTGGAGCACAAGATCCGTCTCAGGAAGACCATCGCCTACATCGACCCCATCGACCTCCAGTACAACCGCTTCGAGCGGGTGCCCAGGCCCACCACCCAGGCGGTGATGTTCTGCCTCATGGATGCGTCGGCCTCCATGACCGAGCCGCTCAAGGACCTGGCCAAGCGCTTCTTCATGCTGCTGCACGTGTTCCTGACGCGCTACTACCGCGAGGTGCACCTGGTCTTCATCCGCCACACCAGCACGGCCCTGGAGGTGGACGAGGACACCTTCTTCCGCGGCACCGAAACCGGCGGCACCGTCATCTCGACGGCGCTGGAGGAGATGCTTGAGGTGGTGAAGGAGCGCTACTCGCCGGCCGACTGGAACATCTACGCCGCCCAGGCCTCCGACGGCGACAACTTCCACGACGACATGCCGCGCTGCCTCAATCTGCTCGACAAGGAGGTGCTGCCCATCTGCCAGTACTTCGCTTACGTCGAGACCACGCACGGCGAGCGCTTCCACGACACGCACGAGACCCCCGTGTGGCACGGCTACAATCTGGTGGCGCGCCGCCACAAGAACTTCGCCACGCGCCGCGTGGCCGCACCGGAGGACATCTACCCCGTCTTCCACGAGCTGTTCTCCGCCAGCGACGCTGCGGCGTGAGATGCAAGAAAGAGGGGAGTAGGGAACAGGGAGTGGGGAGTTGGGGGATCGAGCCTCCGACACGGTTGCGCCTCCCTACTCCCTATTCCCTACTCCCTACGCCCCAGAGGATAGAGCGGTGACGACGAAAGAGCCGAAGCTTCCCAGGCGCAAGACCACCAAGGTCCGGCCGCTGTTCGACGGGGCTGAGTGGACCTTCGACCTGATCCGCAAGGTGGACGACGCCTGCCGCGAGGTCGCCATCGGCGAGATGGGGCTCGACATCTACCCCAACCAGATCGAGGTGATAACCGCCGAGCAGATGCTCGACAGCTACTCCTCGATCGGCATGCCGCTGATGTACCGGCACTGGTCGTTCGGCAAGCGCTTCGCCCGCGATGAAGCCTACTACAAGCGCGGCATGCGCAGCCTGGCCTACGAGCTCGTCATCAACTCCGACCCCTGCATCAGCTACGTCATGGAGGAGAACTCCATGACCATGCAGACGCTGGTG
>JBAPMW010000520.1:0-19490 GCA_049278815.1 Hyphomicrobiaceae bacterium | reverse complement strand
GTCTCGCCCACGCCGACAATAACGATGCCGGCACGCTGAAGGCATTCGCCGATGGCCAGATCGCCAACGATGCCAAGGTCGTCAGCGACGGGCATGCCGGCTACAGCGCCAAGAGCCTCGGCGAGCGGGCGCACGAGGCGATCGTTCAGAGCAAGGCCGAGAAGCGCGAGAACGACGCCGTGCAGGCCTGCCACTGGACGATCTCGTTGTTGAAGCGATGGCTGCTGGGCAGCCATGCAGGCGCGGTGAGCGACAAGCACCTGCAGGCCTACCTCGACGAGTTCGCGTTCCGCCATAACCGGCGCAAGACCGACGGCATTGCGGGCATCGCGGCCCGAGTCATCGAGCAGCTCGTCATGCGTGCGCCGCTGACCATGAAGTCGCTCGTGAGAGACACGGCGCGCAGCCGCTGGTTCGCATCAAAACCGCTGGAACAAACCTGAGTTAAGCGGATAGGCATGGCTCTCGAATCCAGCGGCGCGAATGGGCGCATGACGAGCCCTTTCTGGGCGTTTGATAATACTCATGCCGGCGATGTGATGGAAATTGACAAGGATCAAGCAGCGCGAGGCACGCCGACGACAATCGCTCGATCGGTCCGTTTCTGGAACCCCCAGACCTCGGCGGTGCAGGAATCCGTCAGCTATCTGACGGTCGTACTCCGTCCCAAGAGCCTTGATCTGAGGCTCACCTTTGACCACTGGGACCTCCGTACTCATTGTAGCGAACGCTGGCTTTGTCCGTGGCTTGTAACCGGTCCCCTCTTGCCGAAGGCATAGGGCAGAACCCCTGCGCCGGAACTCCTAGCGCCGCGTTGAATTTGCTCGACATGTTCTGGAATGCGATCAACCCGGTGAGCTCAATGATGGCATCGTCGTCAAATTGTGACCTTACACGCTCGAACAATGCATCTGTGACGCCGACGTCTGAGCGCGTCATAGCCTCCGCATACCCAATCGCTATGCGCTCGCGTTCGGTAAACAGCGGGCTACCCTGCCAATCCTGGAGGGCCAGCACCTTATCCATGGCCACCCCACGCTTCAGCAGCGTTGCCGAGTTGATGTCGACACAAAATGCGCAGTGATTGATCTGCGAGACACGAACAGTCACCAGCGACCGCAACGAAGGCTCAATCGGTGAGCGCTTCCGGTCAAGGGCGCCAAATAGCGATGCGAGCGCAGCAAACACCCATGGCGAGCGTCCCCAGAGCATCGCCGGCTGGAGGGTCTGCCCATACTTCCTCCTCTGGTTCCAGAAGAAGACGCGGACCAGCCAGGGGTAATCGGAAAGCTTCTTCGCCGAAACGCGCATGGTCGCTCGAACACCTCGTGAGCGTCCGCGAAGACCCTCACCTTTCGATGCCGCTCACAGCACGCCCGCCATCATGGGAACATTGCCACGCCTGATAAGCGTGCTCGACACGCTCGTAACGGGTCTGAGCTTCCCGTTGGCAGAGCGGTTTGATGAATGGTTGGAGCCGAGCGTCGACATCTGCCCAGTCCTGGGATGACAGGGCTCTCTCGGCTGCCTCAAAGAAGCTCTTCTCCTCCCACGCCATATGACCTCGCTCGTTCTCCATAAAGGCGAGGGCGGCGCTTAGAAACCGATCTTGGTCGGCGTCAGGGTCCAAGACGAGCTTAACTACCGCGCGCACAAAGCGCTTCAGCTCGCGACCACCCTCTTCATGCTCGGCCTCCAGAGCTTGGATCGTCTCGGCGGTTCCTGGGTGCAGCACGGCAAGCCGGCGCAAGATCAGATCCTCTTTCGGATGATGGAAGAGGTCGGGGAAGCTTGCGAAATATTGAGCAATCTCGAGCAGCAATTGACCGTCCGGTTGTCTGTCGTCAGCAATCAGTTTCAACTGCTCTTGCAGCATGTCTAGGAGCTTGCTCATGAAGCGGTGCTTGGCGCGCAGATCATCTAACGCTTGCGATCCCATGGCACGCCTCTCGCTCGTTCTCCTAAAGC
Organism: Hyphomicrobiaceae bacterium; assembly: GCA_049278815.1. Lineage (GTDB taxonomy): Bacteria > Pseudomonadota > Alphaproteobacteria > Rhizobiales > Hyphomicrobiaceae > AWTP1-13. The sequence goes on along the minus strand of JBAPMW010000520.1, from coordinate 17,522 downwards.
AAGGTTGGAGACGCGAGTGGTCGGCGCATTGACATCAGTCAACCCCCCGAGGAGGCGCGAGCCCGCCTTGCCCATCTCGTCTGACCTGCCCAGGCGCCTGGCGCATCATGGACGGCATGCTCACTGAGCTATGCCTTCTTGGGGTATCGGAGCTGATCCGTTTCTTGACGGCCCAGAAGCCAACGCCAGGAACTACGAGCCACTGCAGAAGCGGCGACAGCCCAATGCCACCCGCAATAGGTACGACAGGCATCCAGCCGGCGTACGCCCATGACCGGCGGACAAAGAGATTGAGCCACTCGCTGAAGCCGGTGTAGGCAACCCCGAGCGCCACGGCGAGCATAGCGACGGGCGTGAAGGACCGATGCGGCCAGCCTCGGTCCCCAGCGACCAGAAGGGAGAGCATGAGCGAGCTCAGGGCAATCAGCAGGTCACCGCCGGTGCAGTGAGCCACGGCGAAAACCTGCTCGCTGCGGCTCCCGGTGGTCCAGAGCGCGTAGAGCGGGAGATGCAGAGCCTCCCAGGTCAGATTCCCGAGCGCAACGACGGCAAAATAGGCCCTGAGCGCCTGGAGCCAATCTGAGGCTTTGTCGTAATCCTTGGTGGAATCCGTCTGCACTGCCTCCCCCCTCGGCCCTTCGGGCTCGATACAAGCTGCAAGACGACAGAGATGCCCCTGCTGGTCAGGCCCGTTCGACCCAAGGGGCCAGAACGCGGTAAGGGCGGCAATACCGCCCTTACCGGGTGTCTCGTTGTGCAACGGCAGACCCATCCCTGACCCGATCGCTCGGATGGAGCACCACGCGATCACCGGCGGCAAGCCCTGACAGAACCTCGGCGGTTTGCGCGTTGCGATGGCCTATTCTGACTACGGTCGTGCGTGCTCGCCCGTCCTTGACAGCATAAACGGCCCAGTCGCTTCCCGCTCGAAACAGCGCGCCTACGGGCACCGTCAGCACGTCGTCGGCGCTCCAGGTCAGGACATGCACGATGACGCGGTAGTCGTGCCCAAGCCGTGACCAGGCATCGGAGGGCTCCGCAAAATCGATCGTGGTGCGCACCCTTTGCTCCTCGATGCCGAGAGCCGAGACCTTGAGAAAGCCCGCCGGATCGACACGCGTCACCCGCCCCTTGATCGGCGCGCCACCCCAGCCGTCGATTTTCACCGACGCCCCCGGCCTCACCTTGACCGCGTCGGTCGAGAGCAGATCGGCTATCACTTCGAGGTCGAGCGGATCACCGATCTCAATCAGCGGCGCGCCTGCAGGAACGGCAGCCTCGCTGTCCTGCACGATCTTGAGCACGCGCCCCGTGACGGGCGCACGGATCTGGATGCAGCAATTGGGACCGCCAGGCGCCGAAACGCTTGCCGGATCTATCAGCCGCGCGGCAATCGCCGTGCGCTCGCTACGCCGCACGCCGAGCTGGGCTTTCGCGCTCGCCAGAGCGGCCTCGTTGGTGGTGACATCGAGCTGCGCCTTCTCCAGCGCCTTGCCGGTGATCGTGCCCGATCGGGACAGCGTCTGCGCGCGCTTCAGCTCGTCGCGGGAGAATTCCAGCGCCGCCTGGATGCGGCGGATCTCGGCCTCCGCGAGTACGATCGCCGCGTCGGCTGCCGCAACGGCAGCCTGCAGCTCCTCGCGCGAGCGAACGTCGATGAAGGTCGGGATGGTCGGCTGCATGATGGCGACCACAGTCTCGTTGGCAATCACCTGATCCCCCACGTGGAGGGACATGCCGTGCTTGTTGTCGGGATTGGAGATTCTCAACACCTTTCCCGCAATGGGTGCGGACACGGTGTAGATGTGGCGCACGCGCGTCTTGCCCTCATCGTCGACCGTGACCTGCATCGGACCTTTTGCTACCGCCGCAATATCGACCGGAATGGGCCGCGGCCAAGCGAGCCAGCCGAGACCGAGAACAGCGAGTCCCGAAGCAATCGCCCATAGCCCTCGCTTCACCCAGATCGTCTTCATGTTCAGTCCCGTGTCTTGAGGACGGCCACAAGGTCGAGCCGATTGACGCGCTCGCGCACGATAAGAGCTGAGAATAGGGTTGCGACCATCACGATGCCGCTGGCCAATGCGTAGCTGAAGGGCTCAACGATGAGCCGGGCGCGCATGATCTCGCCGGCAAGGTTGGTCTTCATGATCCAGGAGAGCAGATAACCGGCGCCCCAACCGACCGGCTGCGCCAGGAGGGTGAGCAGGCCGAGCTCCGTCAGAAGGACGAACAAGACCTCGCCGCGACCGAAGCCCAGAACGCGCAGGCTTGCCAGCTCTCGGGCTCGCTCCGAGAGTGCAATGCGCGCGCTGCTATACACGACGCCGAATGCTATGATCACGGCGAATCCCGTATAGATCGTTGCCATTCTGGTCGTCAGCGGTGCGATCAGTGTCCGGTAGTTCGCGAGCGAGAACCGCTGTATCCCCATGCCGCTGACGGCCGGCATCGACTTGATCGCATCGTAGAGAAGATCGGCCTTGTTTGCATCGAAGCTCACGCTGACGCCACTGACCGTTGGCGCCTCGCGCATCAGCCGCGCGAGGCTCTCCAAGTCCATCATGCCCTGGATGCCGAAGAAGTCCTCGACCAACGCGGCGACGGGAAGGGTCATTGTGCGCCGTTGTCCCTCCAGCAGATCAACTTCGACGACATCGCCGGCACGCACCCCAAGGATCTGAGCGAGCCAGGCGGAGATGGCGAGGCTGCTTTCCGGCAGCTCAACGGCGCGCAAATTGACATTGATGATCCGTCGCAGGTCCGCTTCACGCGGCCTGCCGCTGAGCATTATCCGGCGCTCGATGCTTCCGTTCCGGATGCGAACCGGAACTTCCCGATAAGGCTCGGCTGCGAGCACCCCGGGCAGACGCGCGATCTGGTTGACGACGTTCAGCGGCCGCTTCTCGATGAAGCTTACCGTCGCGTCCTGCCTGTCGGCGATGAAGTAGGTGACGTTGATCAAGTCCTCGGTGGTGTCCCACAAGAAGAGGGAGACGATGATGATCGCCGCCGCGAGCGCCATGCCCAACATCGTAAACATAGCCCGGAGCGGATGATGCGATAGGTTGCGCAGCATCATCATGGTTGGTTTCGATACGAGCCTGCCGATTGCAAGCCTTGCGGGCAGGACGCGCCGGAACCGCGGTGGGGCTGGCGGCTGCATCGCGACGGCTGGCGGCAAGATCACGACAGCGCGCAAGGCGCGAACGGCGCCTGCGAACCCGGCAGCCAGGCTGAGGACCCCACCCAGGACGTAGATATCCGGACTCCACGTAAACACGAGAAACGGAAAGTTGATAAGAGTGCCGAACATTCCGGTCAGATAGGCGCCGACAGCTGTGCCCGCAGCGCTGCCAATCACGACGCCAACGACCACGAGCATCACCACGAACTTGATGTAGTGTGCGGCGATGGCGCTATTTCGGTAGCCCACCGCTTTCAGGAGCCCAATTTGCTCGCGTTCCAGCGCGACGATCCGGTTGAGCATTTGATTGATTAGAAATATCGCGACGAGCAGAAATATCGTGGGCAGCGTGCGGCTCATATTTCTGAGCATGTCCAACCCGTGATCGGCCCAGGCGTGCGACGGAACGTCCTTCCGTTCGTACGCGGCTTGGCCACCATAAGGGTCCAGCAGGGCGTCGAGCCTCTTGATGGCCTCGGGTTCGGACGCATTGTGCAGAAGCTTGAGCGTGACCGAAGAGAATGCGCCGTCGAGTTTGTAGACATTGGCGAGGGCCTTTTCGGACATCCAGATGATGCCAAAACGACGATTGTCCGTGATCGTTTCGCCTGGCGCTATCGTGTAGATGAACTCCGGCGACAGCGCGGTGCCGACGATGACGAGATCGTGCTTGCGGCCGTTGAGGATTGCCGAGAACTTTGATCCGAGCGCCATGCTGTGCGATGTGGCAAAGGCTTCGTAAACGACGACTTCTTCGGGCCGCCCGGGCTCGGGCACTCGACCTGAGCGCAGGTAGATGCGATTGAGGTGCTGCTCGGAGATGTCGGGGAGTGAAATGAACTGAGCGGTCACCGGTTCGCGAGAATCCGGGATGTCCAGTAGCGCGAGCCTGGTGATGCGCACATCAACTGTAGCAACACCGGGTATTTCCATGATCTGATCGATCAATTTCTTCGGAGCGCGTTTGACCAGTGCGAACACGTCGGCAAACTGGTATCGCTCGTAATAGGCGGCGCGGGTTTCCTCCAAGGATCGAATTGACCCGACCGCGGCCACAAGCGTCGCCACGCCGCCCGCCACCACGAGCGCGATAGCCAGCGCCTGGGCCCAGAGGCGCCTGAGGTCACGAAAGAGCTTGCGATCGAGGACGCGCATCGCCGTTCACCAGACAAGCTCGCCGGCCGCCTTTCGGGTTTCGTTGCGATGGATGCGAGAAATGCGCCCATCCGCGAAGAACAGCACGCGGTCCGCCACGTCCTGGATGCTCGCGTTGTGGGTGATGACGAGCGTGGTCGTGCCGAGCTGCCTGTTGACGGCAAGCAGCGCCTCGATGACGCGGATGCCGGTCTTGGAGTCGAGCGCGCCGGTCGGCTCGTCGCACAGGAGCACCTCCGGGCGCTTGGCGATCGCGCGGGCGATGGCGACGCGCTGCTGCTCGCCGCCCGAAAGCTGTGCCGGGAAATGGTCCATCCGGGCATCGAGCCCGACCAGCGCAAGAGCCTCCTCGGGGCGCATCGGCCGCTCGGAGATCTCCGTCACCAGGGCGACGTTCTCCCTGGCGGTGAGGCTCGGGATCAGATTGTAGAACTGGAACACGAAGCCCACGTGGCGCCTGCGATAGGCCGTGAGACCGGCGTCGCCGAGGCCGGTCAGCTCCAGGTCGCGGAAGAGCAGGCGGCCGCTGGTGGCATGATCGAGCCCGCCCATGATGTTCAAGAGCGTCGACTTGCCGCTGCCGGACGGCCCCAGAAGGACGACGAACTCGCCCGCCCCCACCTCCAGGTCGACACCCTGCAGCGCCAGCACCTCCACCTCGCCGGAGGTATAGGTCTTGGTCAGAGCTTGCGCGGTAAAGACGGTCTCGATCATGGCCAGCGCCCTGCCCGCGTCTGCTAGATGGGTTGGCGCCTCTTCTCGAACCAGAACAGCGCCAGACTCGCTGCCCACAGCAGCGCCATGCCGAGCAGCACCCATTTGAAATCCGAGTCGATCATGAAGTTCACGATCGCCATCCAGCCGATGGAGGCGGCGCCGCCGACCAGCGCGCCAAGGCCTGCGCCCCATTGGTGCCGGCGGAACGACGTTGCCGCCAGGGTCGCGGCCAACACGCCGGTCGCAAGCACGTAGCCGCCCATCACGCGGAACACGTGGGTGAGCCACGCCTCCAGGCGCGGCCTGATCGCGGCGAGCTGCTCCGGACCGAGGCCCATGTAGCGCACGTCCTCTGGAAGCAGCGGCGGGCGCAGGAGCAGGAAGTATAGGCCGGCGCTGATCAGCGTGGCGCCTGCCAGGGCCAGCAGGATCGCGGACGGCGGCCAAGCTCGGCTCGAGTCCGCCATCACACCCTCGGGCTCGGCAATTCGCTCTGTTTCGATGTGTCGGTCTTCACCGCAGGTTTCTTCTGCGGCTGCTTTGGTCTTGCCTTGCCGGGCTTCTTGGCCTTGGCGGCTTTCTCAGGATGGTGAGCATCGTCTGCCCACGGCTGCGTTGTCGCCGGTCCCGCCAGCGCAAGCAGTGCCACCCCGAATATGACGACCAGATGCTTCATGCTCCTCCCCTCCTCGAACCCTTGTCAGTCGTCCAATATTCATCGTTCAAAGGTGCTTCGCGAGCATTGACGCTGGTCAACGGGACAAACTGGGCTAGGCGCATGCTTTGCAGGGCCTGGCGGTGGCCAAAGCGGCGAGCACATGGCCGGGGCTAAAGGTCTAGCCTGCTGTGGCGTATCTGGGCTCGTGCGGCGTCCACTGCCCCGCCAATCTGTAGGCCGAGTAGGCCGAGGGGAGATCGATGTGGCATTGAAGCTATCGTTCTGGGCGGTGCCGGCACCGTGACCGGCTCGAAATTTCTGGTCGAGCACGGTGACCATCGCCTGCTCGTCGATTGCGGCCTGTTCCAGGGATTCAAGACGCTCCGGCTTCGGAACTGGGCGCCGTTCCCGATCGAGCCCCGGCGGATCGATGCCGTCATTCTCACCCATGCTCATCTTGACCATACCGGGTACTTGCCGCTGCTCGTCAAGCATGGTTTCGCCGGCCCTGTCTTCTGCTCCGGGTCGACCGCGGAGTTCTGCAAGATCCTGCTTCCGGACTCGGGCTACCTGCAGGAGAAGGACGCGGAGTACGCAAACCGGCACGGCTTTTCCAAGCACAAGCCGGCACTGCCGCTTTACACCCAGCAGGACGCCATCCGGGCGCTAGACCGCCTTGAGCCCATTGCCTTCGATCGGCCGCAAGGCGTCCCGGGTGGGGCCACTGCCTGCCTGCGGCGCGCCGGGCATATTCTGGGTGCCGCCTCCGTGCAGCTCGATTGGGCCGGCACGCGGGTCGTCTTCTCCGGCGACCTGGGCCGCTATGGCGATCCGATCATGGTCGATCCGGTGCCCGTCGAGCGGGCCGACTACCTGGTCATCGAATCAACGTATGGCAATCGGCGTCACGACAAAGGCGATCCTGAAAATGCACTCGACGAGATTGTCAGCGAGACCGCTGGGCGTGGCGGAACTGTGGTGATCCCGGCGTTTGCCGTCGGCCGGGCCCAGAGCCTGCTATTTCATCTGCACCGCCTGAAGTCCAAAGGACGGCTGAAAAACGTCCCGGTGTTCCTCGACAGCCCGATGGCGGTCGATGCCAGCGAAGTGTTCTGCCGGAACCTGCAGGATCACCGCCTTTCCGGTCGCGAGTGCCGCGATGCGTGCCGGGTGGCGCGATACGTCCGCGACGTCGAGGAATCGAAGGCCGTGATGGTCAATCCGATGCCGAAGGTCATTGTCTCCGCGAGCGGCATGGCCACGGGAGGGCGGGTCCTGCACCATCTCAAGCACTACGCTCCCGATGCCAGGAGTACGATCCTGTTTGCCGGCTTCCAGGCAGGCGGGACGCGCGGGGCAGCGATGGTTGCCGGTGCCGACCAGATCAAGATCCACGGCGAGTACGTCCCCGTGCGCGCGGTAGTGAGAAACCTGGAGATGCTCTCCGCCCATGCCGACGCGGACGAGATCATGAGGTGGCTGAAAGGGTTCAGGAACAGGCCACGGACGACGTTCGTTACCCACGGCGAGCCGACGGCATCAGACGCCTTGCGCCATCGGATCGAAGAGGAGTTGGGATGGTCTTGCCTGGTCCCCGAGCACGGTCAACAGGTCGGCCTGTCATGAGCACCAGCGCGATTTCGAGCACGTCACCCGCGCCGCACCGCCTGCGCGCCCGGCGGATCGGTATCGACACGCAGCATGAAGCGGTCGTGTTCATGCACAAGGAATGCTCCGTCTGCCGGTCGGAGGGCTTTACGGCGCATACCCGCATACTGCTGCGTGCCCGTGATCGCCATGTCATCGCCACGCTGTACCAGGTCGCTTCCGACCTGGTCGCGCGCGATGAAGCTGCTCTGTCGGAGTCGGCGTGGGCACGGCTCGGTTTGCAGGATGGCGAGTTCATCGCCATCAGCCACCCCGATCCCGTGGAGTCCATGAGCCACGTGAGGAGCCGTATTTATGGGCAGGAACTCAGCGAGGCAGCTCTCAAGTCCATTATCGGCGATGTCGTCGACGGCAAGTACTCAGACATTCATAAGTCATCGTTCATCACCGCCTGCGCCACGCGACCGCTGGCCGGCCGTGAGGTCCTCGCCCTGACCAGGGCGATGGTCGATGTGGCGAGAGGCTATCCTGGAACTCTGAGATCGTGGTGGACAAGCACTCGGTCGGTGGGCTGCCCGGTAATCGCACCACTCTCATCATCGTCCCGATCGTTGCCGCTTCTCCGGAACGTTGCGGCAGCCTTTGGCATGCAAGCTCGGGTGAACATGGGAGACGGCCGGCAGCCGATCGGCCGCGGCATTGGACCAGCGCTCGAAGCTCGGGACATTCTGGCAGTCCTGCAGGATGCCAGGGACGCGCCGCAGGATCTCAGGGCGCGTGCGATCGCCGTTGCGGGCGCGCTGATCGAGCTCGCCGGCGCCGCAGAGCATGGGGCTGGCGAGACTCTGGCCGCCCACGCACTCGCCAACGGCCGCGCCTGGTCCAAGTTCCAGCGGATCTGCGAAGCGCAGGGCGGCATGCGGGTGCCCCCGCGCTCGAGGCATCGGCGCCCGCTGCTGGCCGATCGCGCCGGCCGTATCGTTGACATCGACAACCGCAAGCTTGCGAAGCTTGCGAAGCTCGCCGGCGCGCCGCGGGCGAAGGCGGCCGGCATAGAGCTGCATGTCAGACTCGGAAGCGCAGTCGCCGCCGGCGAGCCCATGTGCACCCTGCATGCGGATGCGCCAGGCGAGCTTGCCTACGCCCTGCAGTATGCGTCGGCCAACCCGGCGATCATCGGGATCGACGAACAATGACGGCCCCGCTCCTCGTCCCTATGCCGGGAAATGAAAACCTGGTCGGCGGGCTTGCCGCGAAGCTCGGCTGCGAGGTCGGGCACATCGAAATGCGGCAGTTCCCGGATGGAGAGACCTACCTGAGGCTGCTGACCAGCCCGAGCGGCCGAGCAGTCGTGATCGTCTGCACGCTCGATCACCCGAATGACAAGCTGCTGCCTCTGCTCTTCGCGGCTGCAACCGTGCGGGGACTGAAAGCGTCAAAGGTCGCCTTCGTTGCGCCGTACCTCGCCTACATGCGCCAGGACCGGCGATTCAAGCCGGGCGAGGCCGTCACCTCTCGGCAGGTCGCGCATCTTCTGTCGGATGCCTTCGATTGGCTGGTCACCGTCGATCCGCATCTGCACCGCTACGGCTCACTGGCCGAAATCTACTCAATCCCTACGCGCGTCATTCACGCCGCTTCGCTGATCTCCCGGTGGATCAGGTTGAACGTGGCCAGCCCGCTCATCATCGGTCCGGACAGCGAAAGCGAACAATGGGTCGCCGCAGTGGCCAAAGACGCCGGTGCGCCTCATTCCATTCTGGAGAAGACCCGGCATGGAGACCGTAGAGTCGAGATCAAACTGCGAGACTTGGACCCGTGGAAGGGCTGCACGCCGGTCCTGGTTGACGACATCATCTCCAGCCGGGCGGACCATGCTGGAGGCGGTCCGGTTGCTGAGTTGCCAGCGGTGGCCAGCTCTGGTCTGCATTGCGGTGCATGGACTATTTGTGGATCAGGCTGACGTTCTCCTGGCCCAGGCCGGCGCACGCGTGGTTACATCGAACAGTGTTCCGCACCCGACGAACAGCATCGAGCTGACGGGTATCCTGGCCGACGCCATCGCGCAGATTGCTTCCGCCTGAGCGCCTTGATGCTCCGCGAGCAAGCGCGGTGCCTGTGGTCCTATTTGAAGAACACGTACTTGGCGAGAGCCGCAATCGCCAGGAGCAGGACCAGCACAACGAGCCATCCCACAAGGCCCATGCCCCACATGCCGCCGTCCATCATCACGTCGCGCATATCAGAGCTCGCGGTCGCCTAGATACCGGGCGAAAACCCGATGGCCGAGCTCGCCGAACACGACCACCTCGTAGGTATCAGGCGCACCGCCCTCCATGCCGGGTGAGCCGATCGGCATGCCTGGCACGGCGAGTCCGGCGGCCTGCGGCCTTTCCGTGAGCAGTCGCCGAATGGCGCGTGCCGGGACGTGCCCTTCCACGACATACCCACCCACTTCTGCCGTATGGCAGGAAATGAGGTCGGGCGGCACGCCGAGGCGTCGCTTGATGGCATTGATGTCGCCGGTTTCGACGATCTTGACCGGAAAACCGGCGCGCCTCAGATGCTCAGCCCACGCGCCGCAACACCCGCAACTCGGGTCCCGATGAACTACAACCTCGGCAAGCGTTTCAGCGGCCGCCGGCAGGCCGACAGCGAGCGGCGCCACACCCAGAAGGGCGAGGAGCCGACGCCGGGACAACATCATGTGAGCTGGCTTCATGGTCAACGTTCCGTGTGATGGCCTCGATCAGCCGACATGCGTCTCGATGGCCTGGATCGACAGCTTGTTCAGCCTGAGAGAGAACCAGGTGAAGATGACCACATCGATCAGCGTCGCCAGGGTCGCCTGCACCATGACGATCACCTGGAAAACGTTGAGTTCGTTGTTTCCTCGCAGCCAGTCGACCGCGGCGTAACCCACGACGAACAGCGGCAGCAAAGAGACAAGGATCTCGATCAGGGAGTGCACCACGCCGCTGCGCGGCTGCGCGAGAACCGCACGCGCCTGCAGGGCGACATAGACGAGGGCAATGACGCCGACCCACGACACGTGTCGCATCGCCTCGTCGACGGTTTGAACCTGCGGCGTGTGGCCCCACCACAGTATCCACCACAGCAGGGCCGAGAAAACGAGGGGCGCACCGTGCTTGCCAGCAAAATCCAGACCCGCCCCACCAAGGCGACGCCCCTTGCCGGGTGCCGATCGGCTGGTTGAGCCTATCGAGGTCATTGGCCTTCTCCCGTGACGAAGTGCTTGCGAACAGGCGCCCTCGCTCCTTGCGGTCAGAACTCCGCCCGCGCGGGAGCGGAGAGGCGTGGAAACCATGCGGGCGTCTGGACCGCATAGCGGTCATAGGCGTCTCCGAATGCCGCGCGAACCTCGCGCTCCTCGGCGCGCGCGAGCCGCACATACATCCAGACCAGCACCGGGAACATCGCCAGCGTGAGCAGGGTCGGCCACTGCAGCAGGAAGCCGAACATCACCAGGATGAAGCCGACGTACTGGGGATGCCGCACGTAGGCGTAGGGCCCCGTGGTTGCGAGCGCACCCTTGCGCTGCGCCTCGTAGAGCACGCGCCACGCCGCAGATATCACTAGGAAGCCCACAATGATCAGCACGTTGCTCAGGATGTGGAAGGGGCCGAAGTGGGGGTTTGCCTTCCAGCCGAAGAGCATTTCCAGGAGATGTCCGGCGTCGTGCGAGAGCCAATCGACATTCGGATATCGGGTCTGCAGCCACCCGGAGAGGAAGTAGAGTGTCAATGGGAACCCGTACATCTCCGTGAACAGCGCAACCAGGAAGGTGCTGAAGGCGCCGAAGCTGCGCCAGTCGCGCGAGGTCTTGGGCTTGAAGAACGTGAAGGCGAACATGATGAAGATCACCGAGTTGATCAGCACCAGGCCCCAAAGGCCATAGGCCGGCGCGGCCTCGTTCATGACTGGCCTCCATCAGGTCGGCTTCGCTCGCGATCGCTGCTCGAGCGATGCGCGTGACCGCTGTGCCCCCCATGCATGAACAGGTGCATGAGCGGGCACGCGAGAATGAGGAGATAGGGCAGGTACCCGAGTGCGTGCGCGAGATGCTCGGTCCACAGGAGAACGAGGACGATGACCAGGAACCCGGCGCAGACCAGGAAGGCGCGTGATGTCCAGAAGCTTCCCGGTGGGGAAGACTGGACATGGTGCGGGTGATCGTGAGCGGGCACGCGAATCCTCCTATTCGACGACCAAACGGCCGCGGAACATGCCCATCGGGCATGCGAACGGGAATTCGCCCGGCTCCTTCGGCAGAAGCTCGATGGCGACGGTCTCGCCCGTCGGCAACTCGGCGCTCTTGTTGAAGTCGGCGAAGATGACCTTGTCGGAACAGGACGCCGTCTCCTCGCGCCGGAAGTTGAGCCGAACCGGCTTGCCGTGACGGACCACGATGGTGTCCGGCGTGTAACCGCCCTTCACCAGGATCATAGCCTCCTGGTAGCCGCCCGAGACCTCGGCCGCGCGCACGCCGGTCGAGCGCTTGAGCCAGAAGAACCAGACGATGAATCCGATAAGGCCAAGTCCAGCAACGAGGACGAACCAGCGATCTGGCGTCATGATGCTTTTCTCCGCGGCTCGAAGAAGCGCAGCCGGTTGGCATTGCTGACGACCGTGACCGAGCTGAAGGCCATCGCGGCTGCGGCTATCAGCGGCGACAACAGGAGGCCGAATACGGGATAGAGCACGCCCATGGCGACCGGGATGCCGAGCACGTTGTAGCCGAAGGCGCCGACCAGATTCTGACGCACGTTGCGCATGGTCGCCTTGCTGATCTCGATCGCTGTGGCAACGCCCATCAGGCTGCCCTTGATCAGCGTCACGTCGCTGGCTTCGATGGCGACATCCGTTCCCGTCCCGATCGCAAAGCCCACGTCAGCTTGGGCGAGCGCCGGCGCATCGTTGATGCCGTCGCCGACCATGCCCACGCTCTTGCCCTCCAGCTGCAGCTTCTGCACCTCGTGAGCCTTCTGGTCCGGCAGCACGTCGGCCAGCACGCGCTCAACCCCGACCTGGCGGCCGATCGCCCTGGCCGTGCGCTCGTTGTCCCCGGTCAGCATGACCACTTCGATGCCGAGGCGCCTCAGCACCTCGATCGCTGCCTTGGAGTCGGGCTTGACCGTGTCGGCGACGGCGACGAGACCGAGCGCCTTGCCGTCGGCCGCAACGAACATCGGCGTCTTGCCTTCCTCGGCCAGGCGCTCCCAATCGGTCAGCAGAGCGTCGATCGTGATACCGCGGTGGCGCATCAGTTTGGCGTTGCCGAGCAGCACGGCGCGATCGTCGACGCGCCCGCCGACGCCATGACCAGGAATGGCCGCGAACTCCTTCGCGTCGGCGAGCTGTACCTTGCGCGCCTCGGCACCTTTAACAATGGCCTCGCCGAGCGGATGCTCGGAGCCACGCTCCAGGGAGGCAGCCAGTCGAAGCACAGTTGCCTCGTCGGCGCCCTTTGCCACCACGTCTGTCAGCGACGGCTCGCCGCGCGTGATGGTCCCCGTTTTGTCGAGGATGATGGTGTCGAGCTTCTCCGCACTCTGCAGGGCATCACCCGAACGGATCAGAACGCCGTTCTCCGCACCCTTGCCGATGCCGACCGTCAGCGAGGTCGGGGTTGCCAGCCCGAGCGCGCAGGGGCACGCGATGATCAGCGTCGTGACAAGAACAATGGTCGAGAAGATGAGCCTTGGCTCCGGACCGAACAGGTACCAGGCGACGAAGGCCAGGATGGCGAGGATCATCACCGCCGGCACGAAGTAGCCGGAGACCGTGTCGACTACGCGCTGGATGGGTGCCTTCGAGCCCTGCGCGTCCTTGACCATGCGGATGATGCTGGCGAGCGCTGTGTCCTTGCCGACCTTGGTCGCCTCGAACTTGAAGCTGCCGGTCTTGTTGAGGGTGCCGCCGATAACCTCGTCGCCGATATGCTTCTCAACAGGGATCGACTCGCCGGTGATCATCGACTCGTCGACCGCGCTGGCCCCTTCCTTCACCTCGCCATCGACGGGGATCTTGTCGCCCGGACGGATGATGACGGTGTCGCCGACAAGGACTTCCTCGACCGGCAGGTCAAGCTCCTTGCCGTCCCGCAGGACGCGCGCCGTCTTCGCCTGTAAGCCGATCAGCTTCTTGATGGCTTCGGAGGTACGTCCCTTGGCCTTGATCTCGAGCGCGAGGCCGAGAACGACGAGGGCGACGACGACCGTCGTCACGTCCCAGAACACTTCGGCGAGCTCCATCCGCGGAAAGAGGCCGGGGAAGGCGACCGCGACCACCGAATAGAGATAGGCGGCGCTGATGCCGATGGCGATCAGGGTGTGCATGTTGGCCGAGCGGTGCTTGAGCCCGTCCCATAGCCCCACGAAGAACTGGGAGCCTGACCAGACCAGGACGGGCAGGCTCAGCACACCGAGCAGCGCCCAGACGACCCGGCGCGTCCCGCTCCCCATCGGCATCCAGTCGCGAAGACCCGGCACGAGGTCGGGGTAGCTCAACAGCATCACGGGAAGGGAGACGGCCGCCGCAAACCAGAACTTGCGCATCAGCAGGGCGTACTCCGCCTGTCGTGCGGCTTCCTCTGGATCGACCGCCTCCTTTTCCGCGGGCGTTCGTGCCTTTTCGGGCTCTGATACGCGATACCCGATCGATTCGATCGCCGCCCGAATGGCTGCGAAGTCGGTGCGCTCGGGGAGATACTCGACGTCGACGGCGTTAGTGAATGTACTTGCGCGCGCCGCAATCACACCGGGGGTGGTCTGCAAGGCAAGCTCGATGCGGATGACGCAGGAGGAGCAATGCATGTTCTTTATGTGAACCCGCATCGTTGCGGTGCCGGCGCTGTAGCCCGCTGCGCGGATCGCCTTGACGAGATCGAGAACTCTGGCCTGGGATCGGTCGTAGACAATGTGCGCCGACCGGCTGGCCGGATTGACGTGGGCTGCGGAAACGCCGTCCAGTTTCAGCAAGGCCTCTTCGACGTTTGTCGGGCAGTGCGGGCAATCCATGCCGCCGATGCGCAGCTCGATCTCAGCGGCGTTGTCGGTCCGCGCCGCCGGAGTGGCACCGGTGCTCCTCATCGACATGTCGTTCATCTCGGTCTCCCTGGCCGGCATGCTCATGCGCCTAGCCCGTGAAGGCCTTGACTCCGATCAACACGAGGAGGACGGTCAGGGCGGCCCAGCAGAGCCAGTAGAGCGCGGTTTCCCAGGGCGCCAGCGCATAGTCTGCCTTTGCCTCCAGACGATGCTTCTGAAGCATGCCCCAGCCGTGGCTGACAATGCCGACGACGAGCAGGAGAACGGCAGCACTCCCGATGTACGTCGATAGGGCCGCACCCAGGCCGACGCCAAGGACCAGCGCCCCAGTCGCCGACAACAGCTCGGCCGATTTGACCCGCGCCTTGTGATCCCTCATTCGCTGCTCCTGCATGCGGCACCTCCTCGGTGGGTGACAACACTTGCTGCGAGTTCAACTGGCTGTCTTGCCGCCGCAACAGCAGGGCGAGCGATCGTCGCAATGATCCACTCGTGCAGGCTTGTGGAACCTCGACCGATGTGGCTGACCTGGCGCATCGACTGGTGGTTTCCCGGCGTGCATATGCTCGCCGTGAACTTCGCAGCCACAGCCCGGTCTGGTGGCGGGAGCTGAGTTCTTGGAGGCCTCTTGCATCCTTGGCATTTTCATCTCCGTTGCTGCTGCCGATCGCTCGCGTACGTGGCAGCGCCGTACGTCAATGCAAACGTCCGCTCGATCGCCGCGTCGCGAAGCCGGCGAGCGATTTGCCAGAAGGCGGAGATCTGGGCGATCAGCTTGCGCTCCTGCGCGACCAGAGGGTGGTCGTCGGGCAGCGCATGGCGGTCCTTGGCAACGGCAGCCGCGAGCACCGAGAACGGCCCCATCCAGGGCAGGAATGCCTCGGAAAACATGTACGTCCTGGCCCGCATCGGGTGTAGCCATTGCATGGCCTGCGCGGCCCAGGGATTGGCCATCGCGTTAACCCAGGGGCTTAGCAATGTGCGGTAGATCGCCTCGTTGAATTCCGAGACCTGCCGCACGCGCTCAAACGCTGCGCGTGGATAGTCGAAGTGCAGGTCCTCGACATTGCGCGGCTCAAAGCGCACCGAATGCTGATGCCGGGCGCAATCGGGGTCGCCCGTGGGATTGTCGATCCGCATTTCGTACAGGCCTGGCCCCAGCGCCTCAATCTCGGCCAGGTGCTCCAGGATCGCGCGATGCTCCAGACGCGCCACGGCGGCGGAGACGAAGATGCCGAGGTGGCCGACGTGCGGATTGGTGAGGTAAACGATGCGCTGTCGCGCTCCCTTGAGCGCGTCCGTGCTCTTGTAGACGGCGGGAATCCAGCCCAGCGCCTGGTGCGGCGGCGTGATGTTGTCGCCGTAGGAGGCGAAGACGACGAGCGGATTGCGGATGCGGGTCAGATCGGCGACGCAGTGCGCATCGATCTGAACCTTGCCCTCCTCCAGCCTGTTGCCGACGAACAGGTTCTCGACGATGGCCACCATCTCCTCCCCGCTCAGCCGATAGAACCCGTTCCACCAGCGTTCGAAGTCCAGGAATCGCTGCTGCTCGGTGTCGATGTGCGTAAAGAGGTTGGCATACTTGTCCCAAATGGCCGTCTCGGGCTTGAGGCCCTCGAAGTTTTGCGCGAGCCAGGCTCCGTCGAAGCGATCGAGCCCCAGGGCTGCAAGGTAGTGCGTCAGCCACACGCCGCCCACGAACCCGGCGGCGACGCGCATGGGATTGAAGCCGGGCTCCCCCGCCCAATAGGAGAGCGGCGAACCGTTCAGTACCACCGGCCCGGTGAGGTCCTCGCAATGCGCAGACACCAGCGTTGCCGCCCAGCCGGCCTGGCAGTTGCCATACAGGATGGGAGGCTTTCCGGGGTGCAGCCTCCCCACGTGCTCGACAAGCTGGCGAAGCGCCGACAGCACGTCCGCCAAGGTCTGGCCGGGGCATGGTTCCGGGAAGAAGATGACGAAATAGACCGGATGGCCCACGTGAAGGGCGATGCCGACCTCGGAGTCGCGCTTGAAGCCGCCGATGCCGGGACCATGCCCTGCGCGTGGGTCGATGACGATGACCGGAGGCTTTGCCGGATCGACGCAGTCGTCCCAGCACTTGTCTCCCACCTCCGTGATGCGCAGCAATGCGTAGTTGGCCGGCCGCTCGAATTGGCGGGCGTCGAGGAGCATCTCCGACTTGAAGTTCAGCAGCGGCGGAAGGCCCAGACGCTCATGCTCGAGCATGGCGTTGGCGCGCTTCCTCAGCGTATCGAAGAACAGGATCGAGCGCTCCAGCACGTCGCGCTGATACGCGAGGATATCGAAGGCCGATAGTGTGGCGCCGACATGTGAGCTGGCTGCGGCGGATGAAGCCTCCCTGTGCGTGGTCGGTTCCTCTCCCGGCCTGGTACCCGAGACTCTTTCCGCTCTATGAGCATCGTACCTGTGCGCTGGCGATCCCGCGGCTTGCGTCCGCAACGCCGAGGAGGTCGCGTGCGTTTGTTCTGGGGTTGCCATTTGCCGCCCTCCGTTATCCGCCGCGACTACCAAAGAAGTTGTAGAGAGAGCCGAACACCAGGGCGGTCCACCAGGCGTAGACTTGCGTCCATACGAGGCCCGTCACGACGCTCCGCGCGGTCAGCCACTCGAAACCGGGGAAGAACTGCAGCCACGGCCGATGCATCGTGCCGTCCGGCACGATCAGCCCGAGCAGGATGCAGCCTAGGAAGCTGATGGCGAAGAAGCCGCCGAGACTGAGCCCAAGAGGAACCAAGGCCAGACGAGTTGTCCGCGTCTCACTGTCATTCATTGTTGCCTCCTGTTGCAGCCGCCGTTGCGTGGGCAAGCAATCGGCGCGATGGTTGCTTGCGAGGCTGATCCTTCCAACAGTTGGAAGGTCAAGTCTGTAGGGCAGAGGAAGCGGCGATCATGCGTATTGGCGAGGCGGCGAGGCTGTCGGGCGTTTCCGCCAAGCTGATCCGGTACTACGAGGGGGCTCGTTTGCTGAGCCCGGCTGGACGCGACGCCAATGGCTACCGAATCTTTGACGAACGCAACGTCCACGAGTTGCGCTTCATCAAGCGCTCCCGCGCCCTCGGCTTCCCGATCAAGCAGATCGACGAGCTGCTCAGACTCTGGC
>JBAPMW010000519.1:0-5155 GCA_049278815.1 Hyphomicrobiaceae bacterium | reverse complement strand
TATGGCTGGCACCATGGTGTCAGCTGGAGGGGTCTGACACCCCTCAATACGACCCGTCCCGCGCGCGCGATGATGGCCTCCGTGGCGGAGTCGGGGCCGTGCTTGTGGGACGCGATGGTGTCAGACCCGGAGGGTCTGACACCTCTAATACGACCCGCCCCGCGCGGTGCGGGAGATGATGGCCTCGGTCGCGGAGTCGGGGCCGTACTCCTGGGTGGGGGAGACGTTGAGGAGATCAATCAGCTTCGAGCGGGCGCGGTTGACGCGGCTCTTGATGGTGCCCACCGCGCAGCCCGAGATGGCCGCCGCCTCCTCGTAGGAGAAGCCGGCGGCGCCCACCAGAATGAGCGCCTCGCGCTGGTCGGCCGGCAGGACATCGAGGGCCTTGCGGAAGTCGGCCATGTCGAGATGACCTAGCTGCTCGGGATGCACGGAGAGATCGGCGGCCTTGGCGCCGTCGCGGTCCTCCACCTCGCGCCGGCGGCGCCGGCAGTCGGAGAAGTAAGTATTGCGCAGGATCGTGAACAGCCAGGCGCGCAGGTTGGTGCCTTCCTCGAAGCCGTCGATGTTGTTCCAGGCCTTGAGGAGGGTTTCCTGCACCAGGTCGTCGGCGCGCTCGATGTTGCCGCACAGCGAGACGGCAAACGCGCGCAGATTCGGGACGAGACGCAACATCCCCTCCTTCACAGGGGCGGATACGCTGCTCACCGGGACGTCTCCTTGGCTTCCAGCTCCGCCAGCAAGGCGATAAAGCGCTCGGGCACCGGCTCGCCGGCGACGCCGGCGAAGTGCTCCCGCAGCATGCGACCGATCTGCGCCTGCACGGTGCGGTCCAACATGGCCGGTTTGCGATCGGGCGCTGGGCGCGGGCGGTCTGGCGTTGGCATGTCTACCGACGGCGGATGTTCCAAGCGGTCTGCGCTGTGAACGATGCGAAGATGCGGCTGGGACGGGTTTCCCGATGCTTTCGCTTGCTGCGTCAAAGGCTTTTCGTCATCGGTCGGATTGCATATCGCACTGCATTGCGGTCCTGCCACCGGCTCCGCGGATCTGCTGTTCGGCATCGCCTTCCCCTCCAGGAGCGTGCAAGCAAAACGGCAACCCCCCAGCGGGAGAGAAGTTCCCCGCTGGAACAGTCGGCCGCACTTTCGCGTTGTGCCGCCGAGAGTGCAGGCTAAAGCGTGCACGACCGGAGGGGTCATGTCCATTGCCGACAGGGTTAACGCAGATCTGCCGTTCTTGCGCCGCTTCGCCCGCTCGCTGACCGGCAGCCAGGCGGTGGGCGATGCAGCCGTGGTGACCACCCTGGAGGCGATTATTGCCGATCCGGGCGTGCTGGAGGCAGGCCTTTCGCCCCGCGTCGCCCTCTACAAGGCGTTCGTGCAGAACCTGAACGCAGCGCCGCCCGAAGCCGACGGTGCGGTGACAGGGAGCCCCACCACCGCCGGCGGCGTCGGTGGGGACGCGACGGGCCGTCCCGCCGCCGTGCGGGCTGCCGACCGCAATCTCGCGACGCTGCCGCCGCGGGCGAGGCAGGCCTTCCTCCTGGTGGCAGTGGAGGAGCTCCGGCCCGCCGACGCGGCCCGCGTGATGGACGTGAGCGAGGCGGAGCTGCAGGCGCTGATCGAGGAGGCGGGGCGCGACATCGCCAGGCAGGTGGCCACCGACGTGGTGATCGTCGAGGACGAGCCGCTGATCGCGCTCGACCTCGTGCAGATCGTCAACGACCTGGGCCACCGCGTGGTCAGGGTGGCTCGCACCGCCGAGCAGGCGGTGGACGCCACGCGCAGCCTCCGCCCCGGCTTGGTGCTGGCCGACATCCACCTGGCCGACGGCAGCTCCGGCCTCGACGCCGTCAACGAGATCCTGCGCACCCTCCCGCTGCCCGTGGTGTTCGTGACCGCCTTCCCCCAGCGCCTCCTCACCGGCACCCGGCCCGAGCCCACCTTCCTGGTGACCAAGCCGTTCCAGCCGCAGAACGTGAAGGCGGTGATCAGCCAGGCCCTGTTCTTCGACATCCGCGGCCGACCGGAGGGGGCGGGGCGGGTCAGCTGATGGGCCGGAGCTGTCAGCACAGGAGCCACCTCTTGAAGGTGAAGGCTCGAGCCGCCATCGCCTATCCGGTCACAAACCCAGGGACTACGTCCGAAATGCGGGACGACATCACCCGCCGCGCCAAAGCAAAGGTGGCCGCCAAAGGGCCTTGGATGCTCGGAACGCGCCGCAGGAACGTAGGGTGCAACAGGGCGTCAGCCCGTATTGCACCGTTGCCCGCCGATCGGGGGAAACGGTGCAATGCCGTTGTTCGCTTATTGCACCCTACGGTTCGGTCGCGGCTATTTGCCCAGCGCCCGCCCGCCCACCGGGCCCTCCGGCGCCACCGCGTCGACGCGCTGCTGGCCGGCGGCGGCGACCAGGGTCGGCTGGGGTGGCGCGCCATAGAGCGAGACGGCGCCGCCGATGTCGCCGGGCTGAAGGGCGCGGAAGCGCTCCTCGTACTTGAAGTGCATGATCTGGCTGCCGCCGACGGGGTGGTCGAGGCCGATGGCGTGGCCGATCTCGTGCGCCAGGGTGTAGCGCAGATCGTAGGTCTTGAGGTCGCCGTCGAAGCCCACCTTCCAGCGTTTGCCCGGATTGAGGCAGACCAGCGCCTGGGAGATCGGCTTGACGGCCCCCGGCGCATCCGCATCGTAGAAGACATCGGCGAAGGCCCAGCCCTCGGGCTCGGTCTGCGCGCCGATCAGGATGTCGGCCGGACCGCTCTCGGGCGCCTCCTTGAAGACGAGACTGGCGGCGGCCTCCCACATGGCGAAGGCGGCCCTGGCCTCCTCCTTGAGCGCCGCGGGCGGCACTCCCGAGGCGGCAGCCAGCGCGTCGAGCGGGGCAAGGCCCCGGCAATTGCGGGCATTGGGGAAGCGCAGCGTGTTCGTGACCAGCCGGTAGGTGATGACGCGCGGGCTGCCGTCGGCCGGCAGCGACCAGCGCACCTGATGGCCCTCCAGCTTCAGGATCTTGAACAGGCTGGCCTCGCGGATGGGATGCCGGGGCTCGGCGGCAAGCGGCCCCGCCGCCAGCGCGCAGCACAGCGCTCCCACGATAGCCCCGATGGGGTGCACAGGCGCTCTTCTCAAAACGGACTCCCCCCGTTTTGCGCGGCCGTCGGACCGCTTCCCTCACCGTGCCTTACGCACCGGCATTTTCTTTTTGTTGCGCGAGCGCAGGCGTTTGCAGACTTTTCTTCTATGTTTACCTGCAATTAATAGGTGCCGCATCCAGGGGGGTCAATCCACTTGTTGGGGGAGACCGGCGCCGCGCGACAGGGCGCCGCGCACGCGGAAACCCGCGGACATGCCTCGCACGGGGGAGTCGTGCGGCCCAGCTTCAGGTTGCAGCGCGTGCTATTTGCTCGTGCAGACCCAGCGCACGACCCGGCATCCGCCGGAGTAGCGCCGGCAGGATTGGAGCGCGTAGTTCTCCGCGAGCTTGCGGCTCGCACCCCAGCCGGAGCCGTAGCCCTCGAACCCGATGGCCAGGGCGCCGCAGGCATTGCGGAACCACACCGGCACGAAGCAATCGCGGGCATGACGGCGGCATTTGGCCAGCGCGCGGCGCTCCGCGGCGGCCCGCGAGGCGTAATCGTAGGCCCAACCGTGCGCCCGTGTGGACGGCGAGTAGGCGATGGCCCCGAAATACGCCTCCGCCCCGTTCCCGCCCTCCTGCTCGGCCGTGGCCGAGGTTGCCACCAGCGCCAGAACGGCAGTCAGGAAACAGGCCGCAAGCGATTGACGAGTATCCACGGCACCCCCTCCGTCATGCCCCGCTCTTTTCCCAGTCTTCCCCAGCGGCTTAGCACGAGCCAGAGTTAACCGCGATTGAGGCCCGCGATTGACCTGTGGGGTTGCAGTGACACCCTTGGCCGGCGGGGTTGGACCCATCTCGGCCCGCGGAGTCGGCGGGATTTGCGCCGGACGCCGCGGCGCGGGTGGGCCGGGGGCACATCACGCGAGGGAGCCAGCACCAGCATGGGCTTTGAAGCACCCGGGCTCGGGGACGCGTCTCGTTTCGAGCTCCAATCCCGGCAATCGGAGGCCGCCATCGGTGCACCGCTGGAGGCGGTGCGCGCCTCGCTCCTGGGACTGGTCGGCCGGCTTGGCGGCCTGTTGAACGAGCACGCAGCGCCGCTGCTGGAGGCGGCCGGGCGCCAGCTTGAGGAGCGCACCTGCCGCATCGCCGTGATCGGCCAGATCAAGGCCGGCAAGAGCACCTTTGTCAACGCGCTGACCCGGCGCCCCGGCCTCCTGCCCACCGACATCAATCCGTGGACGGTGGTAGTGACGGCACTGCACTTCCGCAACGGTGCTACGCCGCCTGAGCACGCCGCGGTGTTCCATCTCTTCTCGGCCGAGCAGTGGCGCGAGCTCGCCGACGGCAGCGGGCGGCTCAGGGAGCTGACCGAGCGCCTGGTGCCGGGCTTTCTGCCGGACCTGCTGCGCGCCCAGCTGGAGGTGATGCGCAAGCGCACCGAGCAGCGCCTGGGCCCCAAGCTCGCCGAGCTCCTGGGCCGATGCCACCGGTTCCAGGCCGTGACGCCGCAGCTCCTCACCGATTACGTCAGCGCCGGCGACGAGGACACCCGGCCCGGCAGGCGTCGGCATTATTCCGACATCACCCGGTCGGCCGACCTGTATTTCAACGACGGTCCGTTCGCCTTCCCGATCACGCTGATCGACACGCCTGGAACGAACGATCCCTTCCTGGTGCGCGACGAGATCACCCGCCGCAGCGTGGAGAACCCCGACATCTACGTGTTCGTGGTCTCGGCCACGCAGCCCCTGTCGACGGCCGATATCGGCATGCTGCGGCTCCTGAACGGCCTCAACAAGGACCGCATCGTCGTCTTCATCAACCGCGCCGACCAGCTCCCCAACCTCAACGACGACGCCAAGGCCGTGAAGGCGGCGATCGAGAAGCGGCTGCGTGCCGAGCTGCCGTCGCTCGACATCCCGGTGGTCTACGGCAGCGCCTGGCTCGGCAACCTGCGCCTGCAGGCCGAGGCAGGCGAGATCCCCGTCATGTCGCCACAGCCGCCGGCCGGCGCCCCAAAAGCCGCCGCACGCGCCCCCAGCGCCCTTGAGGTTGGGGCGGCCCCGGACCC
>JBAPMW010000518.1:0-2370 GCA_049278815.1 Hyphomicrobiaceae bacterium | reverse complement strand
CCAGATCGTTCGGGAAGAAGCCCTCGGCAATCCAAAGTTCGCACGTCGGCTGCTGGAGGCTGTGGGGTATACCGTGGAATTTCGAGGCAAGGATGCGGTCGCCGCGGTGGATCCCATTCTCCTGGCCAGGCGCGGCCCCGAGGAGTTCCGTCGCACGTTCCTCTCTATGGACCTCAAAGAGGTCAAGAAGGTTGGAGAGGACTTCAATCTCGTGGAGAAACACGAGACCAAAGCGATGAAAAAGGTCGCACCGCTCGTGGACCTCCTCTGGGAGCGTGCAAGCGAGCGCGTGTATGATCTCTTCCCACGAGCACGCGAAGCCGCTGAGTGAGCTGACGCGGGAACGGCCGCACATGGCGGCCGTTCCCTTTCGACGCACGCTCCGGCGTAGGCGTTACATATCCATGCCGCCCATGCCGCCGGGCATGCCGTGGGAGTGGCCGGCGTCCTTCTTCTTGGGCGCCTCGGCCACGCCGGCCTCGGTGGTGATCATCAGGCCGGCGATGGAAGCGGCGTCCTGGAGCGCGGTGCGCACGACCTTGGCCGGGTCGATGATGCCCTTCTCGATCAGGTCGCCGTACTCGTCGTTCTGGGCGTCGTAGCCGAACGTCGAGCCGGCCGGCTTCTCCAGCACCTTTCCGACCACGATGGAGCCCTCCATCCCGGCGTTCTCGGCGATCTGGCGGATCGGAGCCTGCAGCGCGCGCTTGACGATGGCGATGCCGGCGTTCTGGTCGTCGTTCTCGCCCTTGACGGTGATCGCCTGGCTTGCGCGCAGCAGCGCCACGCCGCCGCCCGGCACCACGCCCTCCTCGACCGCGGCGCGGGTGGCGTTCAGCGCGTCGTCGACGCGGTCCTTGCGCTCCTTCACCTCGACCTCGGTGGCGCCGCCGACCTTGATCACGGCCACGCCGCCGGCAAGCTTGGCCAGCCGCTCCTGCAGCTTCTCCTTGTCGTAGTCGGAGGTGGTCTCCTCGATCTGCGCCTTGATCTGGGCCACGCGGCCCTCGATCTCCTTCTTCTTGCCGGCGCCGTCGATGATGGTGGTGTTCTCCTTCTCGACGCGCACCCGCTTGGCGCGGCCCAGCATGTCGAGCGAGACGTTCTCGAGCTTGATGCCGAGGTCCTCGCTGATCACCTGGCCGTTGGTGAGGACGGCGATGTCCTCCAGCATGGCCTTGCGGCGATCGCCGAAGCCCGGCGCCTTCACGGCCGCGACCTTGAGGCCGCCGCGCAGCTTGTTGACGACCAGCGTGGCGAGCGCCTCGCCCTCCACCTCCTCGGCGATGATGAGGAGCGGCTTGCCGGTCTGGACCACGGCCTCCAGCACGGGCAGCAGCTGCTGTAAGCCGGCGAGCTTCTTCTCGTGGATCAGGAGGTAGGGCTCCTCCAGCTCCGCAATCATCTTGTCGGCGTTGGTGATGAAGTAGGGCGAGAGATAGCCGCGGTCGAACTGCATGCCTTCGACCACGTCGAGCTCGGTCTCCAGGCTCTTGGCCTCCTCGACCGTGATCACGCCCTCGTTGCCGACCTTCTGCATGGCCTTGGCGATCATGTCGCCGATGGCCTTCTCGCCATTGGCAGCCACGGTGCCGACCTGGGCGATCTCCTCGGAGTTCTTCACCTTCTTGGAGCGCTTGCCGATCTCGTCCACCACCTGCGCCACGGCTTTCTCGATGCCGCGCTTGAGGTCCATGGGGTTCATGCCGGCGGCCACCGCCTTGGCGCCCTCGCGCACGATTGCCTGGGCGAGCACGCAGGCGGTGGTGGTGCCGTCGCCGGCCGCATCATTGGTCTTCTGGGCGGCCTCGCGCACCATCTGAGCGCCCATGTTCTCGAACTTGTCCTCAAGCTCGATCTCCTTGGCGACGGTGACTCCGTCCTTGGTGACGCGCGGTGCGCCGAAGGATTTGTCGAGGACGACATTGCGGCCCTTGGGCCCGAGCGTCACTCTGACGGCGTTGGCGAGGATATCGACGCCGTGCAGCATCTTGTCACGCGCGTCAGTGGAAAATTTGACGTCCTTGGCAGCCATTTTGATTCTCCTAAGTTGAAACGGTGGAAGGCTACGGCAAGCCTATGCAGCCTTCCTGCTGGCCTTGGCGCCTTCGAGAACCCCCATGACGTCTGATTCCTTCATAATGAGGAGCTCTTCGCCATCGATCTTCACTTCGGTGCCCGACCATTTGCCGAACAACACCCGATCACCAGGTTTGAGATCGATAGGAAGGAGCTTGCCGGCTTCGTCGCGGCCACCTGGGCCGACGGCGATAATCTCGCCCTGCGAGGGCTTCTCCTGAGCGGTGTCAGGGATGATGATGCCGCCAGCGGACTTCGCGTCGGGATCAATACGCTCGACGACGACACGGT
>JBAPMW010000517.1:0-3233 GCA_049278815.1 Hyphomicrobiaceae bacterium | reverse complement strand
AAGACGCACATAGTGGAGGGGTCAAGATTGGACGCCGATCAGGGGTCAAAGTTCCGCGCCGATTGACACCCTGGCTTAAGACCGTACCGTTCCGTCACCGCCAGCGTGGCCCACATGATAACCTGATCGCGCCCAGAGTTGACTCGCCGCCGGCCGCGCTTGGCGGGTGTCAGACCATATCTTAGGGCGTCCACGACATACTCCTGCAGCCAGCGCGGCCAGTCGCCAGAGGGCAGGTGTTCCGCGATATAGCAAAGCGCCGCCTGAGCGCTGCGACACCCAGAAAGAGCTCGCCCTATGATCCAGTCGGGCTCTGACAGCCCCCAGATCTGACGCGCGGGACAATTGAGCCGTGTTGACAACCACACCTCGGTGCAGATGAGGCCTAATTCGTCGTCCTCGTCGATGACCGGCAACCAAGAGTCCAATAGAAAGTACGCATCTCTGATCGCCGCCGCTACAACGGGCGCACTGGGCGAGGGGTCAAGGATCAACGGCGGAATGCCCTCGCGCATGCGACCTCCCTTGCACCAAATGTGGGCGGCGCTACCCTGGGCAATTTGCACGCCCTCCGTCTGCCCCATCAACTTGGCCGTGACGGCAAAGTCGCCGTCAGTCGCGTTGACGACCACCCAGGTGCCGCCCCGGCCGGAAAATTCGACGGTGGCGTTGGAGACGAGCGTGCCCGTCAGGTGGATGGCGTTGACGATCTCCTGCTCGTCGGTGAGGACCGTGAGACCCCCGGTTGTGGTAATCTGCGTTACGTCGGTCCGGGGCCCGCAATAGTTTTCCGCGGCGGCCTTCATTATGCGTGACAAGTCGCGGAGGTCGGCCATGGCGGCTTATCCCTCCTTCCGGGTCGGCGCCGCAGCAACGAGGGTCTCGACGTGCCGGCCCCAAGCATTGAGCGCATGCCGCCGCTCCTCCAAATAGAGCGCCTTGTTGTAAATGCCGGCGACGCCCGCCTTGACCCCACCCATGTGATTGACGATCGCCTCGACCACGTGGGGCGGAGCAATCTTCAAGTCGCCCAGCATCGTCACGAACGTCCGGCGCAGATCGTGCAGCACCCAATGCGGCATCACCTTCGACTTGGGGTCGATCTTTCGGCGCCCCTGCAGGATCGCAGTGTCGAGCTCCTTCTTCGCTTTCGACCAGCCGGAGAAACCCTTGTTCTGATCGCTGTCGAACCGGCCGAACACCATGTCAGTGCTGTTGCGACGAGCCGGCAACAGAGCCAGGACCTGCTCACTCAAGGGGATGATGTGAGGCTGGTGGTTCTTGGTGCGCTCGCCCGGCAGCTCGATCCGCGCTGCGCTGGCGTTCGCCTGCTCGAATATCTCCAGCCAACTGAGCCCGCCGATCTCGATCCGCCGCTGGCCCGTGAGGATCAGGAGCTTGACGATTCGGGCATAGTCCTCGGCGACGAGTCGCTTGCCCTCCGCGTCGACTGCGTCGGTCGACTGCCACACCTCCCGCAGCTCGGCGGAGGTTAATGTTCGCTCCCGACCACGGCTATTGGCGCGGGACTTGATGTGCAACATGGGGGTCGCGTGGACGATGCTGCGGTCGATGGCCCACGCAAATAGCGTTCCCAGCGCCCGCCGTGCGCCGTCGGCCTCCCCTTTCCCGCTGTCGCGCTCGATCTCGTCAATTACTCCGACGATTTCCGGCCGCGTGATGTCCTCGATAGGCCGCCCATGGAGCGATTTGAGATTCTTTTCGATGTGTCGCTTCACCTCGATGAAGCTGCGTGGACGCAGTTCGGTCTCACGCGCCTTGAGATAGGTCTCTACGACCTTGCCGAGCGTGTTCACCCGCCGGGCGGCCTCAGCCTCGGCAGCGGCCTTGGCCACCTCGCGCTCAGCGACCACGTCGGTCCCCAGTCGCGCCTTGGCGCGCACGTCGCCCGCCTCCTTCCTTGCCTTGGCGAGGGCGCCCCTGATGGTAGCGTCGTAGAGGTGGACCTTGCGCGGCTTGCCGGCGACGCTGAATTTCACGCCGTACATGGCTCGCCCGGAGGCAAACTTCCGCAGGAAGAAGCCGGGCTGCTCGGTGTCAAAGACGTAGACATCCCGCACCCCCTTCGGGACCACAATGCGGGCAGCAATGCCCTCCTCCAGCTTCATCTCCATGTCAGCCTACCCCCTTTTGCGGAACGCCTGCGGCACGACCGTGAAGCGCAGGGCCGCACATCCTCGCAAGTTGCGATTGAGGGTCTTGAGGCGGAGTCTGTGGAAAATCAACGGCGTCGATGCGCTCGGGAGCGCTATGCTGTGCACAAATGTGCGGCCAACTCTATCTTCTAAGTTGAGGGTCTCAGGTTCGAGCCCTGCCAGGGACGCCATTGTTATCAGAGACTTAGGCCTGCCGGGTTGGCGGCTGTTGTACAAATTCCGATGCCGGTTGATGTGGTTCCGCGCGGTGTTCGAGATCTCGACGCGCCGCACCGGCATCTCGGCCATGGACCTGATGCGCATCATGGGGTTCGGCTCGTACAAGACGGCCTGGACCTGGCTGCACAAGCTGAGGGCGGCGCTGGTGCGCCCTGAGCGCGAGCCGCTCGGCCCTTTCGTGCAGATGGAACGAGGCCCTCGTCGGGGGAAAACTCCGGGAACGCCACTCTCCACGTGGTATGGACATCGAGAAGGCCACCTTGATCAGGCGCCATCGCCGCGGAAAATCGCAATCATCCTCCGGCAGGATCCAGACGGCGTGCATATGGTCCGGCAGCAAGACCATGGCGTCGATATGGAAGGGATGGCGCCGTTGCGTATGGCACACCGCATCCCGCAGCACGCCGATGTGCTCCACGAGCAAGCGGCGGCGGCGATCGAGAAGTTTGACCGTGAAGAACCAGCCGGCGCCCGGGACGAACGCGCGACGGTAATTCGGCATGCGACATATTGCTTGAGAATACAGCACGGCGCAATCCATCCGTAGGGTGCAATCGTGCGTCAGGGCGATTGCACCGATCGGTGCGATGCCGCTGCGCCGCATCTCTCGCTGGCCGAGACGGTGGAGCGCCGGCGCAAGCAGGCGGAGGACAAGATCGCCCGTGCCGAGGCCCAGGCCGTGGAGGACGTGCGCGCCGCCGCCGTCGACATGGCCGTCGCCGCGGCCGAGAAGATCCTGCGCGAGAAAGCCGCCGGCGCCAGCGGCGCCGCCCTCATCGACGACGGCATCCGGTCGATCAAGACACGGTTGAATTGAGGCGGCGGCGTCATCCGTAG
>JBAPMW010000516.1:0-3426 GCA_049278815.1 Hyphomicrobiaceae bacterium | reverse complement strand
GCCGGGCTGTGGCCTTTCCCGCGGCCTGGTTGAGCGCGCTGCGCGCCGCCCCCAGGCTGCCGCGCGACACCTGCTCGGCATAGTGCAGATAGCCCTGCAGATAATCGCGTGGAATGGACGGCGACCTGCTCGACAGCAGCATGTCAGACACCTCTGAGACCGGCATGGAGGTTACGACGATCACCTTCTGGCGGGCACGGCTGATGGCCACGTTGAGTCGCCGCTCGCCGCCCTTCTGCCCGAGCACGCCGAAGTTGCGGCGGAAGCCGCCGGCCCGGTCACGCCCGAAGGTGGTGCTGAAGACGATCACGTCGCGCTCGTCGCCCTGCACGTTCTCCACGTTTTTGACGAAGAAGCCCATGTCCTCGCCGTTCTCGTTACGACCGAGCTCCTGCGCGTAGACAGACCTGAACCTCTGGTTGCTCCGGGCGCGCGCCTCCAGGCGCGCCTGGATCAGATCGGCCTGCTTGCGGTTGAAGGTCACGACGCCTATCGATGGACGGCGCCCCGTGCGCCAGTAGCGGGCCAGGATCTTCACTACCTCGTCCGCCTCGTCGGAGTTGGTCTGGGCCGTGTACACCCCGTCTACTCGGACCACATGGATGGGCTTCTCCTCGACGATCTTGCTGTCCGGATGCTGGATCGGCACCTGCAGACGGTTCGAGTAGAAGGCGGCATTCGAGTAGGCGATGAGCTCGCGGAACTGCGAGCGGTAGTGCACCTCCAGCATGGTCGGCGGCAGGACAGACCGGCCGAGCGCCAGCAGATCGCTGCAGTCCTCGATGTCGCGCCGGTTCCAGACCGCCTCGACCTCCTCGGGCACCTCCAGGCCGGACTCGTCGTCGAAGCTGTCGTTCTCGTCGCTCTCCACCCGCGTGGCGAAGAACGACGTGGGCGGGAGCTGCTTCTCGTCGCCGCTGACAATCACCGTCTTGCCTCTGAACAGCGTCGGCAGCGCGCATTCCACGGGCATCTGCGAGGCCTCGTCGTAGACGACCACGTCGAACATCCCGGGACGCAGGGGGAGCAGCCGGCTCGCCACGTCGGGGTTCATGAGCCAGACCGGCCGCAGCTGGAACAGGCCGATGTCGGCGCCACGCTCGACGAACTGGCGCAGCGAGAGCATCTGCGGTCCCTGAAGGCGGGAGATGTCGTGCCACTGCTGCCGCGTGCCGAGCCTGGCGGTGTCGATGTCCTCGATCAGCGCGCGCTTGTTGAGGCCGCGCATCTCGGCATCGGCCTCCGCAAGCGCCTTCACCTTGCCCTCGATCTGGGCGCGATCGAAGAGCAGCACGGGCTGCGTCGTTTCCGGGCGCGCCTTCCAGGCGAGGCGTGCCTCCCGGTTCAGGATACGCCGGATCTCGGGATCGAGGGCGTCGGGTGGCAGGCGGGCAAGTGCCTCCGCGCTTTCCCTGAGCGCGGCATAGCAGGCCCACGTCTGGGGCGTCAGACCTTGCGCCCGTGCGCGGAACCTCTGGAATGCCGCCAGCCTCGGCAACGCCTGTACGAGCGCCTCGATGCGCGCACCATTGGGGCGGCCTTCCTCGATCGCGGTGCGGGACTCGTCGGCCCAAGCAGGTGTGAGCCAGCGGGTCAGCCGTTCCAGGGCGGCAAGGCTCGCCGCGCGCGCGCCGGCCACCGCGGCACGCAGCGATTTCTCGGACTTGAGCGCCACGTGAAAGTCCTGCACGCCGGTCTCGGAGAGCTTGGCGCCCACCCTCGCAAAGTGCGACCGCAGCCGCATGCGCGCGCGGACACGGCGCAGGAGGAGCCGGGAGAGAAACGAAGGCTCCGACCGGGCGATATCGACGCGCCCGATCCAGTGGTCCAGGTCCGCGTCCTTGAGGGCCCGCACCTTGAACGGCACGAACTCGGCCTGGAGAAGCCGCGCCCGCTCCGCCTCGGCCTGCCGAAAGGTGTAGACGTCGCGCGCGCAGGCGCCGCACGTCGCCACGTCCCAGGCGAACGGGTTGAGGGCAATGAGCGGGCTGCCCTCGTACCCGGCCGCGAGCCAGTCGCCGCCCAGAGGTGCGCAGGCCTCCTCGACGGCGGCAAGCTCGGCCAGGTCGAAACCGGCGACGACCTCGCGCAGCGCCAGGCAATCGATGGGGGGCCGCTCGCCCTCGTCCAATGCGACCAGCTCGCCGATCAGGTCGCGGTAGCTGCGGCCGCTCGCGGGGTCGAGAGCATGCAGGGCACGATGGTGGGTGTCGATGTCCTGCTCCAGCGCCTCGATGCGCGCCGCGACCCGCGCGCGCTCGGTCGCGACCTGGCCGGAGCGCGTCTGGCTCGTGAGGATCTCCTCGACCTGATCGCGAACGGCCCCGACGACCGCGCGCCGGTCCTTGTTCACGTCGGTGACCATGACCATGCGGTTGCCGAGGTCTTCCGCCTCCAGCCGCTTGCGCACGACCTCCAGGGCCGCGTGCTTCTGGCACACGAGCAGCAGGGTCCGCTTGCGGCCGATGGCGTCGGCCACGAGATTGACGATGGTCTGGCTCTTGCCGGTCCCCGGCGGCCCCTCCACGACGAGCCCACGGCCGCGGCGTGCGCTCAAGACCGCGGCCTCCTGCGACGGGTCGCTCGCCATGGTGAGGTAGCGGTCGACCTCCCTGGGCGGCGCGGGTGTCGTCTCCTCCTGCGGCTCGCCGGCGATGCGGAGAGCCGTTTCAAGCGCCGTATCATCGAGGCGTGCGTGCTTCAGGCGCCCCAGGTCCTCCAGCACCGCCTGGCCCATGAACGCGGCGTGGAAGAGCACCGCCGCGCACACCAGCTCTCCTGACCCGGGCGGCACGGCGACGCCTTCTGCCGGAAGCCGCACCAGCTCGTGCTGCCTGACCGTGGCGAGATGGCCGAAGGCATCGAGGACAGTGCCGAGCCGTGCCGACCTGCCGAGCCCCTCGGCTCTTGCCTCCTCCCACTTCTGCGCCTCCTCGCGGCCCATGAAGGCTTCCAGCGCTGGATTGAGCCGCACCTCCTCGCGCTCGCCATCGAACGCGATGGTGAAGCGGTGCCCGCTCACCTCGGCACCGATGCGCACCGGCCAGAGCAGCACCGGTGCGATGCGCGGTTGCACGCCAGCGCCGGCCGGCTGGAAGATGAGGAAGGGAAAGCCCAGGTACAGGCCGTCGATGCCGGTGTCGCGCTTGTAGAGCCCGGCATGCTGATGGAGCATTCGCATGCGCTCGTACAGGACAGGGCTCGCACCGAACACCGCCGGGTCGATCTCCGCCGCCTGGCTCGAGCGGTCGACGATGCGCTCGATCATCGCTGCCGCCGGGCGGCGCACGCTGTCGAGTTCGACGGCGTCGATTCGGGCGGAGGTCTTGCCGATGGTCATGCGGGCAAGCGGCCCGCGCTTGATCGAGGCCGCGATCTGCTTCTCAAAGAACGTGATCAGCTGGCCGACGTATTGCTGGCGTGCAG
>JBAPMW010000515.1:0-4057 GCA_049278815.1 Hyphomicrobiaceae bacterium | reverse complement strand
GGATCATGCTTCGATGGCGCCTCCAACAGAAATCACCACCGCACGAGCCCAAGAGACACCCATGCCGCGCCGCGCCGCCGATCTGATTGTCGATTGCCTTGCCGCGCATGGCGTGGACCGGGTGTATTGCGTGCCGGGGGAGAGCTATCTCGCCGTGCTCGATGCGCTGCATGACAGCAACGCCATCCAAACCATCGTCTGCCGGCACGAGAGCGGTGCCGGCTTCATGGCCGTGGCCGATGGCAAGCTCACCGCACGGCCCGGTGTGGCCCTTGTGAGCCGGGGGCCGGGCGCCACCAACGCATCGATCGCCGTGCATGTGGCGGAGCAGGACGCGGCGCCGCTGGTGCTGTTCATCGGCCAGGTGCCGCGCGCCGAGATCGGGCGGCGGTCGTTCCAGGAGGTCGACTACGCCAAGACCTTCGCCGACATGGCCAAGGCCGTATACCTGATCCAGGACGCCGGCCGCATCCCCGAGATCGTGGCGCGCGCGTTCGCGCAGGCGCAGGCGCCGACGCCGGGTCCGGTGGTGGTGGTGCTGCCGGAGGACATGCTGGAGGACATCGCGGAGGCGCCCGTTGTCGAGCCGCTGCGGGTGCCGCAGGCGGGCGCCGGCTCGGCGGCGGACATCGAGGAGATCGCGGCGCTGATCGCCGGGGCGGAGCGGCCACTGTTGATCGCCGGCGGCAGCGGGCTTGGCACCTCGCGGGGACGCAAGGCCCTGCTGGCAGCCGCCGAGGCCCACGCGCTGCCGGTGGCGCTCACCTTCAAGCGGCAGGACTACTTCCCCAACACGCACCCCAACTACGCCGGGCACCTGGGCTTCAAGATGCCCAGGCCGGCGGTGGAGCGCTATCTGGAGGCGGACCTGATCCTCGCGGTCGGCACGCGGCTGGGCGAGGCGAGCACCCAGGGCTACACGCTGCCGGCCTCGCCGGTGCCGCGCCAGCCGCTGGTGCATATCCACGACGATCCGCGCCAGATCGGGCTCAACTACACGGCCGCCAAGGCCCTGGTGGCCGATCCGGTGGCGGTGCTGGAGGCGCTGGCGCAGTCACCCGGCAAGGCGCCGGCGCAACGGGCCGCGTGGATCCGGAGGCTCAACCAGCCGGTGGCCAAGGCCATGCCCTGGGCGCCGCCCGCCGACGGCCTGCTCGACATGGGGCCGGTGGTGGCGGCGCTCGCGACGCGCCTGGACGCGGATGCCATCCTCGTCACCGACGCCGGCAACTTCTCCGGTTGGCTGCACCGGCACTTCCCGTTCTCGGGCGCGCACGCGCTCGTCGGCTGCGTCGGCGGCGCCATGGGGATCGGCATGCCGGCGGCGGTGGCGGCGGCCCTGCGCTATCCAGGACGGCAGGTAATCAACTTCATCGGCGACGGCGGGGCGCTCATGACCGGCGGCGAGCTGGCAACGGCCGTGCAGTACGGCGCCAAGGTCAAGACCTTCATCTCCAACAACGGCAGCTACGGCACCATCCGCATGCACCAGGAGATCGCCTACAAGGGCCGCGTGCACGGGACAGAGCTCAGGAACCCCGACTTCGCCAAGTGGGGAGAGAGCTTCGGCGCCCTCGGGCTGACCATCGCCGCCATCGACGAGGCAGCGGGCGTGGTGCAGCGAGCGCTGGCCCACGACGGCCCGGTGGTGGTGGACGTGCGCACGGCGGTGGAGCACATCTCGCCGTTCGCGACCATTGCGGGGTTGCGGGGGTAAGCGAATAGCGAATAGGGAGTAGCGAGTAGCAGGGGGCACTATTCGCTACTCACTATTCGCTATCCAGGGGAGCGCACATGCAAGATCACGACGTCGTCGCCATCGGCAATGCCCTTGTCGATGTCATAGCCCACTGCGATGACGCCTTCCTGGCCGCGCACGGACGCACCAAGGGCTCGATGGCGCTGGTGGACACGCCAACCGTGGAGAAGCTCTACGCGGCCATGGGGCCGGGCATCGAGATCTCGGGTGGGTCGGCGGCCAACACGGCGGTGGGCGTGGCCTCGCTCGGCGGCAAGTCGGGGTTCATCGGCAAGACGGCGACCGACCAGCTCGGCGAGGTGTTCCGCCACGACATCCGCGCCGCCGGCGTGACCTTCGATACGCCGCCGGCCGCCGGCGGCGAGCCGACGGGGCGCTCGCTCATTCTGGTGACGCCGGACGGGCAGCGCACCATGAACACCTTCCTCGGCGTCAGTCCGCATCTGGGCAACGGCGAGGTGGACGCCGGCCTGATCCGCTCCGCGCGCATCCTCTACCTGGAGGGCTACCTGTTCGACCGGCCCGAGGCCAAGGCCGCGTTCCGGCAGGCGGCCAATATCGCCGCCAAGGCCGGTCGGCAGGTGGCGCTGACGCTCTCCGATCCCTTCTGCGTCGACAGACATCGGGCAGAGTTCCTGGCGCTGGTGCGCAACTCGGTCGATATCCTGTTCGCCAACGAGGTGGAGGTGACCTCGCTCTACGAGACCCAATCGTTCGACGAGGCGGCGCGGCGCGCCCAGGCCGATACCAAGCTGGCGGCGCTCACGCGCTCGGAGAAGGGCAGCGTCATCCTGGGCGGCGGCAAGGCGATCGCGATCCCGGCGGCGCCGGTGGAGGCGGTGGCGGATACTACGGGCGCCGGCGATCTCTATGCCGCCGGGGTCCTGTTCGGCGTGGCACGGGGGTTGCCGCTGGAGACGGCCGGCCGGCTCGGCAGCCTGGCAGCCGCCGAGGTGATCGCACATGTGGGCGCGCGGCCCCAGGTGGGGCTGGCGGAGTTGGCACGGAAGCAGGGATTGCTGGTGTAGGTTGGGCCAAGCGAAGCGCAGACCCAACACATATGCGAGGTGCCACATTGTGCGTTGGGTCTTCGCTGCGCTCGACCCAACCTACAGCCCCCAAACAGAACAGCGGCGCCGGGGAGAGAGGCCGCGGCGCCGCCGTCCTAAGCTCGGCAAGAGGGTGTGGGGGGATCTTGCCGAGCCGTTCCCACTGCACGCACGCTACTCGGTTGCGATGCCGTCACGTGCAAAATGCTCGAACTCCAACTCTGCATCCTCGACGGAGCGCAATGCCCCGCTGCGCGCCTTGGTGCGCGCCTCCTCGACCGTCATGGCCGGCAGATGCCCGATGACGATGCGCTTGAGCTTGCCGCGCCGGCCGCCGATCCACTTCTGCACCAGCCAAGCGCCGTGGCCGTTGGCCGACACGCGCAGGCCGAAACCGCGCAGCTCCGTATCCCAAAGAAACGCCGACTTGCCGGTCCGCCGCGAGGCCGTGCGCAGCGTGTCGATTACACGCTCCGTAATCTTCGCTTTGGCCATGCCCGGCGGTGTCCGCGCGTCGTCTCGATCTATCCGCTCCAGGCTCACTGCCGCGCCGGGATCGAGACGAGCGCCCACCGTGGGCATCTCGCCAGGTTAATGCTGCCAGACCCGCGCATGCCGAGACTCGACTCGCAACAGACGGCCGGCACACGATCCAGCGGCATGGTGACCCCCCCTACGCGCGAACGCCGCGCGGCACGATGCATCATGTCATCTATCCGTTGTGAGATAGCATGATTCGTGGGGGTCTCCAATCTTGCCATGCACTGCGCATCGGCTCGACGCACGGCCACCGGCAGCCACGCGCGAAGGTGAACGCCCGTGCCGCGGCGCCTGCTGCCGCAGGCGGCGGGCGCGGGCGATGCGGGCTTTGAGGCTTGGTGGGGACGGCGGCGTCAGATGCGGCGCAGCGCGACGGTCTCGATGCTGTGATCGGTGCCCTTGCGCAGGATCAGGCGGGCGCGCTGACGGGTGGGCAGGATGTTCTCGTAGAGGTTCTTCTGGTTGATGCTGCTCCAGATGCGCAGCGCCTCGGCGCGGGCCTCGTCGTCGCTGAGGCCGGTGTAGCGGTGAAAGTAGGCGGCGGGGTCGCGGAAGGCGGTCTGGCGCAGGCGCAGGAAGCGCGTCACGTACCAGTCCTCGATCACCCTGGGATGGGCATCGAGGTAGATGGAGAAATTGAAGAAGTCGGACACGAACGGGATTGCCATGCCGTCCCTGGGCATGCGCGCCGGCTGCAGCACATTGAGGC
>JBAPMW010000514.1:0-2731 GCA_049278815.1 Hyphomicrobiaceae bacterium | reverse complement strand
GCAGGTCGCCGGGATCATTCTCGACAACTGGCTCAAGGGCCGCCGCCGCGCGCTCTGGGTGTCGAAATCCGACAAGCTGATCGAGGACGCCCAGCGCGACTGGTCCGCACTCGGCCAGGAGAAGCTTCTCATCGTTCCGCAAAGCCGCTTTCGCCAGGGCAAGCCGATTGCCCTGAGCGAAGGCGTTCTCTTCACGACCTACGCCACGCTGCGCTCCTCGGAACGCGAGGGAAAGGCTTCCCGCCTCACACAGATTGTCGACTGGCTCACGGCCGGCGTCGATGCCAACACCGGGCCCGGATCGCCGTCCCGGGCAGGCTTCGACGGCGTCATCGTCTTTGACGAATCCCACGCCATGGCGAATGCGGCCGGCGACAAGACCGAGCGCGGCGAGCGCGCCGCCTCCCAGCAGGGGCTTGCAGGCCTGCGCCTGCAGCACGCGCTGCCCGATGCGCGCGTCGTCTATGTCTCCGCCACCGGCGCAACCACCGTCGAGAACCTCGCCTACGCCCAGCGCCTCGGCCTGTGGGGCGCTGACGCCGCGGCGGACCCCGACACGGAAGAAAACACCGCTGAGGCCCAGTCCACCGCCGAAGCCGGCGCGCCCTTCGCCACGCGCGCACAGTTCGTCGCTGCCATGCAGCAGGGCGGCATCCGCCATGGAGGTCCTCGCGCGCGATCTCAAGGCGCTTGGTCTCTATGCCGCGCGCTCGCTCTCCTACGAGGGCGTCGAGGTGGAGATGCTGGAGCACCGGCTCACGCCCGAGCAGGTTCGCATCTATGACGCCTATGCCGGCGCCTTCCAGATCATCCACCAGAATCTCGATGCCGCGCTGAAGGCCGCGAATGTCACGGGTGACGAAGGCACGCTCAACCGCCAGGCCAAGGCGGCAGCCCACTCCGCGTTCGAGTCCAACAAGCAGCGCTTCTTCAACCACCTCATCACCGCCATGAAATGCCCGACGCTGATCCGCGCGATCGAGAAGGATTTGGCGGAAGGCCGGGCGGCTGTCGTCCAGCTGGTCTCCACCTCCGAAGCGCTGATGGAACGCCGGCTCGCGCAAATCCCGGCCGGTGAATGGGGCGATCTGTCCGTAGACGTGGCCCCGAGGGAGTACGTTCTCGACTACCTTCAGCACAGCTTCCCGACGCAGCTGCACGAGACCTACACCGACGACAATGGCAAGCTTCTCTCGCGCCCCGTCTTCGTCGACGGCCAGCCGGTGCATTCGAAGGACGCCGAGGCCAGGCGCCAGGCTGACCGAGCATCTCGCCGCGCTCCCGCCGGTACAGGGCGCGCTCGATCAGCTCCTGCATCGCTTCGGGACGGACAGCGTGGCCGAGGTGACCGGGCGCGGACGGAGCATCGTGCGCAAGGCGCGCGGCGGCGGCACGACACTTTGTGTCGAGAACCGTCCGCCCTCGTCCAACATCGCCGAGACGCAGGCCTTCATGGACGGCAGGAAGAACATACTCGTCTTCTGCGACGCGGGCGGCACCGGGCGCAGCTACCATGCCGATCTCGCAGCCCGCAATCAGCGCAAGCGCGTCCACTATCTGCTGGAGGCCGGGTGGAAGGCGGAGACCGCCATCCAGGGGCCTGGGGCGTACCAATCGTACGAACCAGAAGGAGCCCCCGCTCTTCCGGCCGGTCGCGACCGATGTGCGCGGCGAGAAGCGCTTCCTCTCCACCATTGCCAGGCGGCTCGACTCTCTCGGCGCCATCACGCGCGGGCAACGCCAGACCGGCGGCCAGGGGCTTTTCCGCGCGGAGGACAACCTTGAAAGCCCTTACGCGCGCTCGGCGCTGCGCCGCCTCTATGCGCTTCTCTACAGGGGCCAGACCCCATGCTGCTCGCTGGAGCGCTTTCAGCAAGCCACGGGCCTCAATCTCCTCGACGGCGATGGCAGCCTGCGCGAGGAGCTTCCGCCGATCACGACCTTCCTCAACCGGATGCTGGCCCTCGAAATCGCCCTGCAGAACGCCATCTTCGCCCAGTTCGAGGAACTGCTCGAAGCCGAGATCGAAAGCGCGGTCGGGGCCGGTACCTATGAGGTCGGGCTGGAGACCATCCGGGCGGAGAGCCTTATCATCAGCAGCCGCGTCACGATCGCGACGCAGGCCGCGACCAGCGCGCCGACGCAGCTCTTCGAGGTCGCGCGCAAGGATCGCAACCGGCCGTTGACGCTTGACGAGGCTCTGGCACTGGCCCGGGATCGCGGCGGCGTTCTTCTGGCCAACCCGCACTCGGGACGCGCGGCCGTGAAGGTTCCGGCACCAGGCGCTACCCTTGACGACGGCACCGTCGAGCGGCGTGTCCGTCTCATCCGGCCCATGGAGCGGCCGTCCATGCCGGCGGATGCGCTTGCAGAAACGCATTGGCGAAAAGCGGATGCTCGCACCTTCTCGGAGCTCTGGACGCGCGAGCTCGAAACCGTGCCCGAGTTCACGGAGAGCCGGTTTCATCTGGTGACGGGCCTCCTGCTTCCCATCTGGAAGCAGCTTCCGAAGGACAATCCGCGCGTCTACCGCTTCCAGACCGATGACGGCGAGCGCGTGATAGGACGGCTTTTGCCTCCGGAGCTTGTCGGCGCCTTCACCTCCTTTCAGGCGCCGCTCTCCGCCGACGAAGCCTGGTCCGCGCTCAATGACGGGCGCACCCTCGCGCTTGCGGGCGGGCTTGCGCTGCGCCGCGTCTCGGTCATGCATGCCCCGCGCATCGAGCTCACC
>JBAPMW010000513.1:0-14362 GCA_049278815.1 Hyphomicrobiaceae bacterium | reverse complement strand
CCGGCCTCGTGCTGCTGCCGTATGTGGCGTTCGTGATCTATTGGGCCATGCGCGAGGATGTCTCGCGGCCGGCGGTGTGGGCCATCGTCGTGGCCAACGGGCTCTGGGCCGTCGCCAGCGCCCTCCTGCTGGTCTCGGGCTGGGTTGCTCCGACCGCGCTCGGCTACGCCTTCGTCATCGGTCAGGCGGCGGTCGTGGCGCTGCTGGGCGAGCTGCAATACGTGGGTCTGAGGCGCCAGCCCGCGGCGACGTGAGGCGGGCCTCTCCGCCCACGGGGGCGCAAGGGCTGGGAGACGGCCGGCAAGTCGAGGAAGGCTGAGGAAAGGCTCGCAAAGCTTGTCTCCCCCCTGCATTTTCGCTAAAGAGGCGTCGAGTTCCGGGTCCGAGGGCGCAATGGCGCCGGCCCGCACGTGCAACACGCCCCAGGTCAGCCCACGAGAGCCGGCAGAGCCATGAAAAAAGACGAGGATTTCCATCCGCACTACCACATGATCAAGGTGGTGATGACGGACGGCACGACGTTCAACACCTACTCCACCTACGGCTCCGAGGGCGACACTCTGACGCTGGACGTGGACCCCAGCACGCATCCCGCCTGGACCGGCGGCAGCCAGCACCTGATGGACCGCGGCGGCCGCCTGTCGCGGTTCAAGAAGAAGTTCGAGGGGATCTTCTGACGATCCCTGCGTGAGGGGATACAGGGTGCAATAGGGCGTCGGCCCGTATCGCACCGGCTCCCCCGTGAGGGGCAAATCGGTGCGATGCGCTCCGCTTATCGCACCCTGCGACTCTCCTGGCCCGAGCCGCCGTTGGCGCTCATCTCCACCTCGAGGCCCGCCGTCCGGAGCCGGGCCACCGTCTCGTCGAGGTGGGCGCGGTCGCGGGTCTCGATCACCACCTCCAGCAGGGCGCCCTTGGCGGGAAGGTCGGTGAACACGCGCTGGTGGGAGACCTCCACGATGTTGGCGCCGGCTTCGCCCAGCAGGTTCGCCACCTTGGCGAGCCGGCCCGGACGGTCGGCGAGGTGGATGGCGAGCCGGCTCAGGCGTCCCTCGCGCGCCAGCTCGCGGGTCAGCACGCCCGCCAGCAGGCGCGTGTCAATGTTGCCGCCGGTCAGGACGAGGCCCACGATGCGCCCCCTGAACCGCTCTGGATAGGCACATACCGCCGCCAGACCGGCCGCGCCCGCGCCCTCCACCACCGTCTTCTCGATGTTGATGAGCAGGCTGACGGCGTGCTCGATCTGGGCCTCATCGACCAGCAGGATGTCGTCCACCAGGCGTCGCACAATGGGTGTCGTCAGCTCCCCCGGCGCCTTGACGGCGATGCCCTCGGCCAAGGTGTCGCCGCGCATGGGCCGGCTCTCGCCCTTGATGGCGTTGTACATCGACGGATAGAGCGCCGCCTGCACGCCGATGACCTGGATATCGGGCTTCAGGGCCTTCGCGGCGATGGCGATGCCCGAGATCAGCCCGCCGCCGCCGACCGGCACCACCAGGACGTCGATCTCCGGCGCGGCGCCCAGCATCTCCAGCGCGATGGTGCCTTGACCCGCGACCACCAGCGGGTCGTCGTAGGGATGGATGAAGGTGAGGCCGCGCTCGCGCCCGGTGGCGCGGGCGAAGGCGGCGGCCTCCTCCACGGTCTCGCCGTGGAGCACCACCTCCGCCCCGTGGCTGCGCGTGTTCATCACCTTCACGGTGGGCGTGCTGACGGGCATCACGATGGTGGCGGGGATGGCGAGCCGGCGCGCGTGATAGGCCACGCCCTGGGCGTGGTTGCCGGCCGACATGGCGATCACGCCGCGCCGGCGCTCCTCCTCGGACAGGGCTTCGAGGCGGTTGAGGGCGCCGCGCTCCTTGAAGGAGGCCGTGAACTGCAGGTTCTCGAACTTCAGCCACAGCTTGCATCCGAGCATCGCCGACAGCGTGCGGCTCCAGTCGCAGTCGGTCTCCGCCACCGCGCCGACCAGGCGCCCCTGCGCCGCCTCGATGGCCTCCAGCGTGACCGGCAGGGGACTGGCCAAGGTGCACCTCCCGGCGGACTCTGGGCGGGCTCTGAACAGATCCGGGGTTGACGCCAGGGTGGCGCGCCCGCCCCGCGTGGAAGCCGTCCCGCACGGCCAGGGCGCTTGTAGGCCATTTTACTCTGCCGACACAAGGTCCGGAAGCGGCGAGGATTTCTGAACCCCAGCTAAATGCAGCGTTCAGGCCGCACACAGGCGCTGCGTTGCAATTCTGTTAAACCAAGACGAGGTAGCAACGCCCCGCGCAACGCTTGGCGCATGCTATCCCAATGCCGCGAAGCCGAGACCGCCGTTGACCCTCAAGACCGCCCTCATTGCCGTCGCCGCCGTAGCGGCCCTGATCGGCGCCGCCCTCATCGCCGTGCCTTCGGCCCACGAGGGGCCGCATCTGTGCCTCGACCTGCCGACGTGCCTGGGGTATTGACGGGCGCAGTCCCCTCCGTCCTCCACACAGCGTGCGGACCGACCCGGCCAGAGCAGTAGGGCCACGCACCAAGGCCACCTCGCCCTGGCCGCGCCTGCGTGAGTGGGCTATAAGTGCCCGCAGGACCGGTACCGAAGCACGAAATGCACATGGGCCACGAGGCGACGACATCGCCGGACAATTGCGATGCACTGGCGACCGAGCTGGAGCAGCGCGTCCACAGGACGCAGCAGAAGGCGGCCCTGTCGGTCAACCGCAAGCTGGTGCTGCTCTACTGGAGCATCGGCCGCGATATCCTGATCCGGCAGAGGACGGAAGGCTGGGGCACCGAGGCCGTCGGCCGGCTGGCGAAGGACCTGCGCCGGCGCTTCCCGGAGATGACAGGGCTGTCGGAGCGGAACCTCGGATACATGCGGGCCTTCGCCGAGACCTGGCCCGATCTTCAATTCGTGCAACAGGTGCTCGTGCAATTGCCGTGGGGGCACAATACCCTTCTTCTCGATGGCCTCGAAACGCGCGAGCAGCGCGAATGGTACGCCTGCCAGGCGGTCCAGCACGGCTGGAGCCGCGATGTCCTCAGCCAACAGATCGAAAGCGGCCTGCTCGCGCGCCAGGGAGGCGTGCCGGCCGATTTTTCCCGGACGCCGCCCGCTGCGCAGTCGGAGCTCGCCCGGCAGATCATCGGTTATCAGGATAACCTCGATTTGCTCTCGCCGCGCTCCGACAGGCCCGAGCGTTAGCTGTGCCGGCCAAGGAGCCGGCCACGACGGCGGTCGTGATCGAGGCCTTCGAGCGCAGCATCACCGATCCGAGGCTGACCACAGCGGGAAAGTGGCGCCTCACCTTGGAGCCCGCCGGCCGAAGGCCCGCTTCTACGCCGACGCAGCGACGATGCCTGCCGATGCCCGCGGGGTTGTAGCCTTCGGTCGTTTGGGTAGAGTGCAGCCGATGCAACGGCTTTGCCTTTCCGAGGTCCGATTGCGCTACGTCGTCGAGGGCCGCCCGCTTGATGCGGCGACTGAGGCGTTGCTTGGCGCCGACACGCGTTCAGGTGCCAGGACGATACTGGCTGCCGTCGCGCGGCGCCGGTTAGCCAACCGATCGGAGGGCCAGCGGCTCCGCAAGCTGCTCCGGTACGAGGTCGCACTCTGGTCGGCTGGCGTGCAGCATGTGGCTGGTGTGGATGAAGCGGGGATGAGCCCGCTAGCCGGGCCGGTTGCCGCCGCTGCTGTGATCTTCGCCCCCGGCTCGCGCCTGCCCGGCGTCGATGATTCCAAGAAGCTCGACGCCGCCGCGCGCAAACGGCTCGCGGTTGAGATCAAGGCGACGGCCGTTGCGTGGTCTGTCGCATTCGCCGACGTGGAGGAGATCGACAGCATCAACATCTACTGGGCAAGCCGCCTTGCGATGCTTCGTGCGATCGAAGGCCTCGCGCGCCAGGCGGAGCATGTTCTCGTCGATGGCCGCCGCCTCAAGGGGTTGGACCTGCCGCAGCAGGCCATCGTCCAGGGCGATGCCAAGAGCTTGACCATCGCTGGTGCCTCGATCCTGGCGAAGACTGCGCGTGACGAGCTGATGTGCAAGCTGGATGCGGCCTATCCCGGCTACGGCTTCGCGAGGCACAAAGGATATCCCGTGCCCGAGCATCGCGCCGCCCTTGGGAAGCTCGGCGCTTGCGCCATCCATCGGCGTTCCTTTGCGCCTGTCCGGACCGCGCTCGGCCTGCCGCCGCTGCCGCCTTGGCCGTCACCCGAGCGCGCGAATGGTGCGGGAAAACTGACGGGGTCATGACGGGCGGCCGGCAGAGATAGCTGCCCGACGGTAGCGACCCAGTCGTCATGCCTTGCGGCGCAGCGCTGCAGGTGGCCGACCTCTTCGACGAGACGAAAGTCCTCGACCGTCACCCAGCGTAGCCCTGTCCACGCCTGATGGATCTTCGGGAGCGGCCATGAAGTACGAACAGCGCCGGTTATCACTACTGTCTTTGACATTGCCATTGTCCCGCCCCCGAGCCCCACGTACCACCCAAACTCACCACTCACCATCTCCCCATCTCACCCCTCCATCGGGTTCATGCACGGTTCATTAACCCGCCGCCAAGCTCGCGTGCAACCGCAGGGCCTTAGGCCCCTGCGGTTGCATTGCTGGGAGATTGCCGCCATGGACGACGGTGGACGCGTGCCAGTGAGCGGAATGTCCGCCGAGGTCGGCGTGCCCTTCGTCGTCTCCGAGCAGGTGGCGGGCGGCGGCCTCAGCCTCCTGGTGATTGCGCTGTTCGCCTATCTGAAGGCCTCGCTGCCGCGGCTTCTGCGCATTGCCGTCTGGCTCCTCCGGGGGCGCGAGCACGTGGAGCGCAAGCTGGTTGCAGCCGGCATGGCGTCGGCGCTGTCGTTGAGCCCGCGCCTTGCGGGCCTCCTCGCCCGAGCGGCTGCCGAGGGCCGGCCCGTCTACCTCGCGAGCCGGCGATGCTCGCCTCTGCTGCAGGCTGTGGTCTCGCTGCATCCCGGCCTCGCCGGGATGGTGGTCGTACCGCGCGGGCTGGGCGGGCGGCGGGGCGCGCCCCAGGTGCTCGAGCGGTTTCCTGCCGGATATGACGCCGTGCTGAAGCTGGGCGGCGCGGTCAGGATGGTCTGGAACGCCCCGGCCGGGGCGCTGTCGCGCCGGCTTGCCTCCGGTCCGGCCGATGCGGCGATTGAGCAGGACTTCCCGTGGGTCTCGGTGGTGCGCGAGCTTGCCAGGAGCCTGCGGCTGCACCAGTGCGTCAAGAACGTCGTCGTGCTCGTGCCGCTCGTGCTCAGCGGTCGCTTCACGGTCGTGAAAGAGATTCTCGATACGCTCGTGGTGTTCCTCGCCCTGACCTGCGTGGCCTCGGGCACCTACATCCTGAACGATATCCTGGACGTGGCGGACGACCGCGCCCACTGGTCGAAAAAGCAGCGGCCGATCGCCAGCGGCCGCCTGTCGGCGGCGACGGCTCTCGCCCTTGCCCTGGTCATTATTCCAACAGGATTGGCGCTGGCCGGCCTCCTGGTCTCACGGGCGGCGTGCGTGGCGCTGCTCGGCTATCTGGGGCTGACGCTGGCCTACTCGCTCTACCTCAAGACTGTGCCGTTTCTCGACGGCCTGGCGCTGGCAACGCTCTTCACCATCCGCCTCGGCATCGGCGTCGTCGCCACCGAGGCGCCGCCGTCGCCGTGGCTGTTCGTGTTCTCGATGTTCCTGTTCGGCTCGCTCAGCTATGCCAAGCGCTACACCGAGATCAGCCGGGCAATCCTCAACAAGGCCTTTGCCCTCAACGGGCGGGGCTACCGGCCGGTCGATGCGCCCATGGTTCTGACGGTGGGCCTCGCCGCCGGCCTCGGCGCCGTGATGATCATGGTGCTCTATATCGTCGAGGAGGCGTTCCTGAAGAGCTTCTACGGC
The DNA here is from genome assembly GCA_049278815.1 of Hyphomicrobiaceae bacterium. Lineage (GTDB taxonomy): Bacteria > Pseudomonadota > Alphaproteobacteria > Rhizobiales > Hyphomicrobiaceae > AWTP1-13. Next base: position 8,489 of record JBAPMW010000513.1, on the reverse strand, counting down.
GCCACCGGCTGGCTGTGGGGCTTCCCGCCTCTCGTGTTCCTGTTCGTGGTGCGCATCTGGCTCGTCGCGGTGCGCGGCGAGATGATGGACGATCCGGTGGCCTTCGCCGTCAAGGACAAGACCTCGATCGGGCTCCTCGGCCTGCTGCTGATTTGCTTCGGCTTCGCCTTGGCGGGGTAGGTGTCAGACCCAGAAGACCCTCCGGGTCCGACACCATTGCTCCATCGCCCGTTGGCATCATGGTGTCAGGCCCAGAGGGCCCAGAGGAGGGTCTGACACCACCATTAATTCGAAGAGGCGCGCTGCTCCTGCTGGCGCTTGGCGTACAGGTTGGCGAAATTGATCGGGTCGAGCAGCAGCGGCGGGAAGCCGCCCTCGCGCGTCAGATCGGCCACCAGCCGGCGTACGAAGGGGAACAGCAGGGTGGGGCACTCGATCAGCAGGAAGGGCTCCAGCGCCGCCTCGGGTAGGTTCTCCACGCGGAACAGGCCGGCGTAGGACAGCTCCAGGTCGTAGATGGTGCCGACCTTGGCGGTGGCCTGTGCCTTGAAATTGATCACGCTCTCGAAGGCAATGCCGGCCACCTTGCTGGCGTTGACGTTCACCTCGACGCGCAGCTCCGGCGCCTCGCCCTGGGCGTCGATCAGCTTGTGCACGTTCGGGCACTCGAAGGAGAGGTCCTTCACGAACTGGGCGATCACGCGGACCTGCACCTGCTGCGCTGCGCCCGGCCCCGCGCCGCCGCCGTTGCCGACCTTCGTCGCCTCAGTCATCGGATTTGCCATCCTCCTGGGGAGGGCACGCGCCGCCCCCGCTGCCGTCCAGACTGGCGCTGGCTAGCACATTGGTGCCGCTCTTCGCAACGCTGCCCCGGCTAGGCACGCGAGGCGGGCGGGCCGCCGTCGCGGCGCGGGCCGTTGCGGTGGGATGCGGGCCGCTCGTCCACACGCTCGTACTCGCCCTCGATGACGGGGCCGTCCGGCCCCGCGGACTCCTGCGTCCGCTCCCGACGGTGCCCCGTAACGCCGACCCGGGTGTAGGTCGCGAGGCGAACCTCCGCGCGGCGCATCAACCGACGCACGCACGCACGTGCGACCGCCCGGCGCACCGGCGGCACCAGCAGCGCCAGCGCCACGACGTCGGTGAGGAGGCCGGGGGTGAGCAGCAGCGCACCGGCCACCAGCAGGAAGAGCCCGTCCAGCACCGGCTCCACCGGCGGCCGGCCCTGGCTTGCCGCCTCCAGGGTGCGCGTTACAACCGACAGGCTCTGGCGCGAAATGATATAGGCTCCCGTCAGAGCCGTGGAGACCACGAGTGCCACGGTCGCCAGCACGCCGATGCCCTGCCCGATCTTGATCAGCAGCATCAACTCCAGCATGGGCACGACAATGAAAGCGAGCCCGACCGCCATCCGCAACAGCATGTCCGCGAACCCCTTGGCTCTGCACTACCTATACTCTAGGCCATTCCGGTTGGCTTGTGCCTTGCGATGCCGTAAGTTGTCTAAATGCGCGAAGGAGCCGCACAAGGCGAGGCGCCGAGGGCGCCCCGGGGAGCCCGGTGTGCGGTCCAGCTCTTGCCGGACTGGTTCTTGCCGGACCGGCAACCTACATCACAGGCGTTGAGCGACGGACACGAAAGCTGGGTGTGATGGGCGGCATCGACGTACTGACGCTGGTTTTCCTCGCCGTGGCGGTTGCAATCTTTCTCAAGCTGCGCAGTGTGCTGGGGCGTCGTACCGGCCAGGAGCAGACCCGCTTCGAGCGCTACAAGGCCCAGCAGGAGGCGCGTCAGCGCAACGGTGAGTTGGTGGGCCAGGACAAGATCGTCACCCTGCCGCGGCGCGAGCGGGAGGAGGATCAGGCTGCACCCGCCGCGATGCAGCAGACGCCCGCCGACGGCGAGCAGCGCGTGCGCGCCTATGCCGCGGGCAACAGCGAGGTCAGCCAGGGCCTCGTCGAGATCTACCGGGCCGACTCGAGCTTTGACCCCGACCACTTCGTCCAGGGCGCCAAGGCGGCCTACGAGATCATCGTCACGGCGTTTGCCGAGGGCAACCGTAAGACCTTGAAGAACCTTCTGAATAGCGAGGTCTACGACGGTTTCAACAGCGCCATCGCCGAGCGTGAGCGGCGCGGCGAGCAGATCGACCAGAGCTTCGTCGGCATCAAGTCGGCGGACCTGGTGGAGGCGGAGCTGAAGGGCAGCATCGCTCACCTTACCGTGAAGTTCGTAAGCGAGCTGATCTCCGCCACCCGCGACCGCGCCGGTGTGGTGATCGGCGGCGATCCCAAGCGTATCCGCGAGGTCACCGACATCTGGACCTTCGCCCGCGACGCAGCCTCGCGCGACCCCAACTGGAAGCTGATCGCCACCCAGGCCGCAAATTAGCGGGGTTGGCGTCCTGCTGACCTGCGGCCGAGACAAGACGCACGTCGAGGCGCCGCCCGAATACCCTCTCCCCGCTTTGCGGAGAGGGAAGTCCTCCCCTGTGGAACGGCCTCACGCCCCACGTTGACGCTGCCGGCGCGTGCACCATAGCGTCGCCGCATGCTTCGAGATTCGCACGGCAGCGCGGCGCCGGATGAGCCCGCACCGAGACGGCGCGGCTTGGCGCTCGCGACGGCAGCCCCGCCGTCGAGCTGATCGACCGCGCCACCTGGCTCGCGATCGAGCGTCTGCAGGCGAGCGGCCTGCTGCAGCGGGTGGAAGGGCCGGTGCGCGTGCTGCACTGTGCGGCGGGGCAGACCCCGGAGAGACCACCGCTTGCGACGGCAGGACGCCTGTAATGCTTCGATGACGGCCTTCGGGTTCCGGCTCGCGGCGGTGCTGCGAGCCAGCCTCCGGGTTTGTGCGCCGCGATCCGTTTACCCGTCGCGCATGCGTTTTCGCCCCCGGCCTCTCGCCCCGCCGCCTTCGGCTCCCGAGCTTGGCGAGGCTTAGGGTGCGCGTGAATATCACGTTAAATCAAATATTTAACATGTCGCAAGGTTGTTACGCCGGGCTGCTACAAGGCCTTCCATCGATGACGAGCACTGCATCGAGGAGGCGGCCGGGAGGGCCGCCGGATTACCAAGGGAGAACCAGCGTGAACCTCAAGTTCATTGCCCTCTCGGCGGCTGCGGCCGTTACGGGAGCTGTCGCGCTCGGCGGAGCGGCGACGGCGCAATCGCGGGATCAGATCAGGATTGTCGGCTCATCGACCGTCTATCCCTTCACCACGGCGGTGGCCGAGCAGTTCGGCAAGTCCGGTGCCGGCAAGACGCCGGTGGTCGAGTCGACTGGCACCGGCGGCGGCTTCAAGCTGTTCTGCGCCGGCGTCGGCGTGGGCCATCCCGACGTGTCCAACGCCTCGCGCCGCATCAAGAAGAGCGAGTTCGACGACTGCCAGAAGAACGGCGCCAAGGAGATCATCGAGATCAAGGTCGGCTTCGACGGCATCACGATCGCCCAGTCGAAGGCCGGCCCGGCCCTCAAGCTGACCATGGCGCAGGTGTTCCTGGCGCTGGCCGACCAGGTGCCCGGCAAGGACGGCAAGCTCGTTGCCAATCCGAACAAGGCCTGGTCCGACGTCGACAAGTCGCTGCCGGGTATCAAGATCGAGGTGCTGGGCCCGCCGCCCACCTCCGGCACGCGTGATGCCTTCCATGAGCTGTTCATGGAGGTCGGCGCCGAGCAGATCCCGGCCTTGAAGGAGCTGAGGAAGGCCGACCGCAAGGCGTTCGACAAGGCCTGGAAGTCGCTCCGCCGCGATGGCGCCTATGTCGAGGCCGGCGAGAACGATAACGTCATCGTCGCCAAGCTGGAGGCCAACAAGAACGCCTACGGTATCTTCGGCTACTCGTTCCTCGAGGAGAACGCCAACAAGCTGCGCGGCGTGCCCATCGAGGGTGTGGAGCCCAGCTTCGAGGCCATCGCCTCGGGCAAGTACAAGGGCAGCCGTCCGCTCTTCATCTACGTGAAGAAGCAGCACTACGGCGTCGTTCCCGGCCTTGAGAAGTTCGTCGCGGAATACGTCTCGGAGAAGTCGATGGGCAAGGACGGCTATCTGTCCCGCAAGGGTCTCGTGCCGCTGCCGGCCAAGGAGGCTGCCGAGGTCCGCAAGGCGGCTCTGGCGGGGACCACCCTGTCGGGCGCCGGCCTCTGAGAAAGAACGGCGGCTGCCGCGCGCTTTCCCCTTGCGGCTGCGTGCCAGACTCTGCCTGAGTGGATGCGGGCCGGCCACGGCCGGCCCGCACTTTCCCCGCGGACGCGGGGCTAATCGAGGCCAGGTGCTCGAGGCGATATGAGCTCCATCTTCTTTGCGGCCCTCGTGGTGCTCGTGCTGACGGCCTTCCTGCTGGGCCGCAGCCGGGCGATTGCGGTCGCCGGTGAGGCGAAGGGCATCGCGCTGCACTCGCTGCCGGCCTATCACGGGCTTCTGGCCGCCTCCTCGGTTCTCGTGGCGATGGCTGTGGTCTACGCCGCGGGCGTGCCGCTCATCCAATGGTGGGCCAGCACCAGCGCGCTTGCCGTCCTGCCGGCGGAGATCGCCACCGACGCCCTCAAACGCGGCGGCGCGCTCCGCGATATCGGCAACATCGCTGCCGGCCAGCCGATGGGCCCAGTCACGCCGGCGTTGCAGGAGGCGGCGGACACCTACTCGCGCGTTCGTAGCCTGGGAGCGTGGTCCGTGCTCGGCGCCGGTGTGGCGTTGGCGCTGGGCGCCCTGGCGCTGATCCTGTCGCGCATCGACAGGCTGTTCCGCGCCCGCAATCTGTTCGAGCGCTTCGCGCTGGCGGTGCTGATCGCCTGTGCCCTGGTCGCCATCCTGACCACCATCGGCATCATCTTCTCGGTCGTCACCGAGACATGGCGCTTCTTCTTCGACCCCAGCATCAAGGGGAAGCCGACCATTCTCGAGTTCCTGTTCGGCACCGACTGGAACCCGCAGGCCGCGCTGCGCGCCGACCAGGGCGACATCCAGACGTCCTTTGGCTTCGTGCCACTGCTGGTGGGCACGCTGCTCATCACCTTCATCGCCATGTGTGTCGCCGGCCCCATCGGGCTGCTGTCGGCGATCTATCTGTCGGAGTACGCGAGCGCGCCGGTGCGGGCCATCTTCAAGCCGGTGCTGGAGACGCTGGCCGGCATCCCCACGGTGGTGCTGGGCTTCTTCGCCGCCCTGACGTTGGCGCCGTTCATTCGTGGATGGGGCGAGTCCTTCGGCCTCAACGTCGCCTCCGAGAGCGCGCTGGCGGCCGGCCTCGTCATGGGCATGATGATCATTCCGTTCATCTCCTCGCTCTCCGACGACGTGATCAACGCCGTGCCGCAGTCGCTGCGCGACGGCTCCTACGCGCTCGGCGCCACCAAGGCGGAGACGATCCGCAGGGTGGTGCTGGCGGCGGCGCTGCCGGGCATCGTCTCCGCCTTCATGCTGGCCATCAGCCGTGCCATCGGCGAGACGATGATCGTGGTGATGGCGGCGGGGCTGGCCGCCAACCTCACGCTCAACCCGCTCGATGCGGTCACCACCATCACCGTGCAGATCAAGACCATCCTGGTGGGCGACCAGGAGTTCGACAGCGCCAAGACGCTCGCCGCTTTTGCGCTGGGCTTCGTGCTGTTCTTCGTCACCCTCGCGCTCAACTTCATCGCGATGCGCATCGTCAGGGCCTATCGGGAGCAATATGACTGACACCGTCATCACCCCTCCGACCCTCACGCGCAGCACCACGCGCCGCTTCGATCCCTCCTCGAAGGAGGCCGCGGCGCGCCTGCGCCGGCGCTATCGCGCCGAGTGGCGCTTCCGGATGTACGGCATCGTCGCGCTCACGCTCACCACGCTGTTTCTGGTGGTGCTGATCGCCGACATCCTGCTGCGCGGCCTGCCCGCGTTCTGGTCCTACTCGGTCGTCCTGGACGTGCCCGTGAAGGCCGAGGAGATCGACCCCGACAACAAACGCGCCGAGCTCGCCAAGCAGGCCGAGAAGCTGCGCGGTGAACGACGCTCCTGGCTCGGCCGCTGGCTCTACGGCCCCAACGACGCCGACCGCGCAGCCGACCCGTTGCAGCCGGTCCGCGCCGGCGACTACTTCGGCCTCGCTCGCCAGGCGCTCTACGACGCCTTCCCCGGCGTCGGGGGCCGGCAGGAGCGCCGCAAGCTGCAAGGGCTGCTCTCCACCGGTGCCGGTGATCCGCTGCGCGAGCAGGTTGCCGCCGACGTCGGCCTGATCGGCAAGACGGTGCGCACGCCACTACGGCTGTCGGCCAATGCCGACCTCTACATGAAGGGGGAAGGCACGGCCTTCGAGCGGCGCCAAGGGATCGGCACCGCCACACCGAGCGGCACCACCGGCGACATCACGATCCTCACCTCGGCCAACGACTTCGCCGACTACGTGGCACGCCTCAAGGTGGAGCTGTTACTGCGTGCCAAGGCGCTGCGAGCCGAGGCGGACCGTCTGGAGCGGCAGGCAGGCGCGGAGCAGGCCGATCGTATCAAGGATCTACGGGCCGACGCCGACGCCCTGCAGGCGCGCGTCGACCAGGTGAAGGGCGAGGAGGAGCTGGACGACAGGATGCCGAGCCGGCTCGTCGCCATCAACGGCGGGCTCGTCAAGATCGAGAAGCTCGGCGACAGCAGCGTCACGGGCCGCGTGATGATCCCGCTCAGATCGACGGCCGAGGCCCAGCCCGGCACCTGGCAGATCGTCACCTACCTCACGCCGGAGAGCCTGCGGCGCCTGAGCGACATGGAGGTGGCCTTCCTGGAGAAGCTCAAGGCCGACGGCCGCATCGAGAAGGGCTTCAACTGGCTGTTCTTCACCGCGGGCGACAGCCGCGAGCCGGAGCTGGCGGGCATCCGCGGCGCGCTCGTCGGCTCGCTGCTGACGCTCCTGGTGACGCTGGTCCTCTGCCTGCCGATCGGCGTGCTGGCGGCCATCTACCTTGAGGAGTTCGCGCCCAAGAACCGGGTCACGGACATTATCGAGATCAACATCAACAACCTGGCGGCCGTGCCCTCGATCGTGTTCGGCCTGCTGGGTCTCGCCGTGTTCCTCAACTTCTTCGCCCTGCCACGGTCGGCGCCGCTGGTCGGCGGCCTCGTGCTGGCGCTGCTGGTGCTGCCCACCATCATCATCGCCGCCCGTGCGGCGCTGAAGGCGGTGCCGCCCTCGATCAAGGAGGCGGCGCTCGGCGTCGGCGCCTCGCATCAGCAGGCGGTGTTCCACCACGTGCTGCCGCTCGCCATGCCCGGCATCATGACGGGCACCATCATCGGCATGGCGCACGCGCTGGGCGAGACCGCGCCGCTGCTCATGATTGGCATGGTGGCCTTCATCGTCGATGTGCCGCAGGCGCTGACGGACGCGGCGACTGTGCTCCCGGTGCAGGTCTACCTGTGGTCGGACCTCCCGGAGCCGGCCTTCAAGGCGAAGACCGCCGCCGCCATCATCGTGCTCCTGGTGTTCCTGTTCCTGATGAACGGATTGGCGATCTACCTGCGCAAGAAATTCGAGCGGCGCTGGTGATCACGGACGGAGATGCGACCATGGCCGTGCCAGTTGCGCAGCGCGCCTTTTCCCGCGAGGCGGCGAACGCCGGCCACGCCGGCCCGCCCAAGATCGTCGCGCGCGGCGTCAACGTCCACTACGGCGAGAAGCACGCCTTGAAGGACGTGAACGTGGATATCCCCGACAGGGGCGTCATGGCCTTCATCGGCCCGTCCGGCTGTGGCAAGTCCACGTTCCTGCGCTGCATCAACCGCATGAACGATACGATCCCCGGCTGTCGTGTGGACGGCAAGGTCACCATCGACGGCAAGGATATCTACGACCGCAGCCTCGACGTGGTGCAGCTGCGCGCCAGGGTGGGCATGGTGTTCCAGAAGCCCAACCCGTTCCCCAAGTCGATCTTCGAGAACGTCGCCTACGGCCCGCGCATCCACGGGCTGGCCAGGAGCAAGGCGGAGCTGGCCGACGTGGTGGTCACCAGTCTGCGCCGCGCCGGGCTCTACGAGGAGGTGAAGGACCGCCTCGGCGATCCCGGCACCAGCCTCTCCGGCGGCCAGCAGCAGCGGCTGTGCATTGCGCGCGCCATCGCCGTGGAGCCCGAGATCATCCTGATGGACGAGCCCTGCTCTGCCCTCGACCCGATCGCCACCGCGCGTATCGAGGAGCTGATCGACGAGCTCAGGGCCGACTACACCATCGTCATCGTCACCCACAACATGCAGCAGGCCGCCCGCGTCTCGCAGCGCACCGCATTCTTCCATCTGGGCAGCCTGGTCGAGGAGGCGCCGACCGAGGTGATCTTCAACAACCCCAAGGACCGGCGCACGCAGGACTACATCACGGGGCGGTTCGGGTGAGCATCATCTGGCGCGCGGGCGGACCCCTCCGGCGGCGTAGGGGTCAGACCCTGCGGGTCTGACCCCATGCGCCAACGCTTGTACGGGCTCGGCGTCGTACATATGAGGTTGTGCCCTGGGGTCAGACCCGCAG